>NZ_JAYSCO010000036.1:0-55955 GCF_041914865.1 Pseudoduganella sp.
TTCGAGACTTAAAATTGGGGGTCTGGTCTGACAATCGGACAAATGGGGCCTAACGGCACCATTTGTCCGTTGGTCAGACCTGACCCCGATCTTCATGCGGTTATACTCCTTAGCGAAAGGAGTTCTGCATGCCCCATGACGTCAGCCTGATTACCACTATTGCCGCAGCCCTCGGCTTCGGTCTCGTCTTTGGCTTTATCGCCACCCGCCTCAAACTTCCCGCACTGGTCGGCTACCTGGCGGCCGGCATCCTGATCGGTCCCGCCACCCCCGGCTTTGTCGCCGATACCGCCCTCGCCGGCCAGCTGGCCGAGATTGGCGTGATGCTGATGATGTTCGGCGTCGGCCTGCACTTCTCGCTGGACGACCTGTGGGAGGTGCGCAAAGTCGCCCTGCCCGGCGCCATCCTGCAGATCGGCGCCGCCACCGGCATGGGCATGGCCCTGGCGCACTGGTGGGGCTGGAGCCTGGGCGGCGGCCTGGTGTTCGGCCTGGCGCTGTCGGTGGCCAGCACGGTGGTTCTGCTGCGGGCGCTGGAGGAGCGCGGCACGCTGGATTCGTTCAACGGCCGCATTGCCGTCGGCTGGCTGGTGGTGGAAGACCTGGTCACCGTGCTGGTGCTGGTGCTGCTGCCGGCGGTCGCGGGCGCGCTGGGCGGCCATGCGCCGGATGCTGCGCACGGCCACGGGGCCGCGGAAGGCGGCCTGCTCAAGGCGCTCGCCGTGACGTTGGGCCAGGTGGCCCTGTTTGTCGGCTTCATGCTGCTGGTGGGGCGCAAGCTCTTCCCGTGGATCCTGTGGCAGGTGGCGCGCACCAAATCGCGCGAGCTGTTCACCCTGTGCGTGATCGCGGCGGCGGTGGGTATTGCCTATGCGGCCACGGTGCTGTTTGGCATTTCCTTCGCGCTGGGCGCCTTCTTCGCCGGCATGGTGCTGCGCGAATCGGAGCTGAGCCACCGCGCCGCGCACGAATCGCTGCCGCTGCGCGATGCGTTTGCGGTGCTGTTCTTTGTTTCGGTCGGCATGCTGTTCGAGCCGACCATCCTGGTCGAGCAGCCGCTGCGCGTGCTGGCTGTGGTACTGGTCATCCTGTTCGGCAAATCGCTGGCCGCCTTCGCCCTGGTGGCGTTGCTGCGCTACCCGGCCGGCACCGCGCTGATGGTCTCCGCCAGCCTGGCGCAGATTGGCGAGTTCTCGTTCATCCTGGCCGCGCTGGGCATTTCGCTGGGCCTGCTGCCGCACGAAGGGCAAAGCCTGATCCTGGCGGGTGCCATCCTGTCGATTGCCCTCAACCCGGTCATGTTCCTGCTGAGCGACTGGCTGGAACGCCTGCTGGGCAAGAACAAAGCGCTGGCCGCGCGCTATGCGCGCAGCGCCGACCCGCTGGCCGAACTGCCGATGAGCACCGCGCCGTCCAAGCTGGAAGGCCAGGTGGTGCTGGTCGGTTACGGCCGCGTCGGTCGCAATATCGCCGAAGCGCTGGCGGCGCAAGGCATCGAATACGTGGTGGCCGAGCAGAACCGCGAGCTGGTCGACCAGTTGCGCCAGCAGGGCATCGCCGCGGTCGCGGGCAATGCCGGCGAGCCGGGCGTGCTGATCCAGGCGCACATCCACAAGGCCCGCATGCTGGTGGTGGCGACGCCAGACACCTTCCACGTGCGCGCCATGATCGAAACCGCGCGCGCACTGAACCCCGACATCCAGATCGCCGTACGCACGCACAGCGAAGAAGAAGCCGCGCTCCTGCGCAATGAACGCGCCGGCGCCATCTTCATCGGCGAGCAAGAGCTGGCCAAATCGATGGCCGCCCACGTGGCCGCCACCATCGCCAAATAACTCCGCAGCAAATGTCCACTTTGGGGTCAGGAACAGAAGTGGACATTCTTGAAGAAAATGTCCACTTTTGTTCCTGACCCCAAAGTGGACATTTGCGCTTACAGGCGGCTGGCGAGCTCGGCGCCTTCTTTGATGGCGCGTTTGGCGTCGAGCTCGGCCGCCAGGGCGGCGCCGCCGATTTTGTGGAAGCGGGGGGCGCCGGGGGCGGGGGGGGCGCCTTCGGGCGGCATCAGCTCGGTCAGGCTTTCCTGGCCGGCGCAGATCACCACGTTGTCCACCGCCAGCAGGCGTTCTTCTTCACCGACTACGATGTGCAGGCCGTGGTCGTCGATCAGCTTGTATTGCACGCCAGGGATCATGACGACGCCATTGCGCGCCAGCACGGCGCGGTGCACCCAGCCGGAAGTCTTGCCGAGGCCGGCACCGAGCTTGCTGGTCTTGCGCTGCAGCAGGTAGAGCTGGCGCACGGGCTCGGCGACCTTGGCAGGCACCAGGCCGCCGCCGGTCTTGGCGTGCAGGTCGACGCCCCATTCGGCGGTCCAGTGTTCTTTCGCCAGCGGCAGGGAATGCTCGGGGTTGTGCAGCAGGTATTCGCCAACGTCGAAGCCGATGCCGCCGGCGCCGATGATGGCGACGCGCTTGCCAACCGGTTTCTTGTCGCGCAGGACGTCGAGGTAGGACAGCACCTTCGGGTGGTCGATGCCGTCGATCTTCGGCTTGCGTACGCGGATGCCGGTGGCGACGATCACGTCGTCGTAGCCGCCGGCCAGCAGCTCTTCGCGCGTGACGCGGTGATTGAGCTGCAGCTTGACGCCGGTCAGCTCGATCTTGCGGCCGAAGTAGCGCAGTGTTTCGTTGAATTCTTCCTTGCCGGGGATTTGCCGGGCGATGTTGAACTGGCCACCAATGCGGTCGCCGGCATCGAACAGGGTGACGTCGTGGCCGCATTCGGCGGCGACGGTGGCGGCCGACAGGCCGGCCGGTCCGGCGCCGACCACGGCTACCTTGCGCCGTGCGGTGGCCTTGCGGTACACCAGCTCGGTCTCGTGGCAGGCGCGCGGGTTGACCAGGCAGCTGGCGCGCTTGTTCTGGAAAGTGTGGTCCAGGCAGGCCTGGTTGCAGCCGATGCAGGTGTTGATCTCATCGACGCGCCCTTCGGCGGCCTTCTTCACGAACTCGGCGTCGGCCAGGAAGGGGCGTGCCATCGACACCATGTCGGCGTCGCCGCGGCGCAGGATGTCTTCCGCTTCGGCCGGCATGTTGATGCGGTTGGAGGCGACCACCGGGATGGTGACCTCTTTGCGCAGGCGGCCTGCCACTTCGGCGAAGGCGGCGCGCGGCACGGAGGTGACGATGGTCGGCACGCGCGCTTCGTGCCAGCCGATGCCGGTGTTCAGGATGGTGGCGCCGGCGTGCTGCAGGGCCTTGGCGACGGTGACCACTTCGTCCCAGGTATTGCCGCCGTCGACCAGGTCGAGCAGGGAGTGGCGGTACATGATGATGAAGTCGCGTCCCACCGCTTCGCGCATACGGCGCACGATCTCCACCGGCAGGCGCATGCGGTTTTCGATGCTGCCGCCCCAGCGGTCAGTGCGCAGGTTGGTGCGCGCGCACAGGAACTGGTTCAGCAGGTAGCCTTCGCTGCCCATCACTTCCACGCCGTCGTAGCCGGCCTTCTGCGCCAATTTGGCGGCGCGCACATAGGCTTTGATGGTCGATTCGATGCCGCCTTCGGTCAGCGCCTTCGGCTTGAAGGGCGAGATCGGCGACTTCTTGTCGGAGGCGGAGACGGCGAAGGGCTGGTAGCCGTAGCGCCCTGCGTGCAGGATCTGCATCAGGATCTTGCCGCCCTCTTCATGCACGGCATTGGTCACCTTGCGGTGATTGAAGACGTCGCCGATGAAGTTCATGGTGCCGCCGAACGGCAGCAGCCAGCCCTGGCGGTTGGGCGAAATGCCGCCGGTGACGATCATGCCGACGCCGCCCCTGGCGCGCTCGCGGTAGAAGGCGGCCAGCTTGTCATAGTTGTAGAAGCGGTCCTCTAACCCCGTGTGCATGGAGCCCATGATGACGCGATTGCGCAAGGTGGTGAAACCCAGGTCGAGGGGCGACAAAAGGTGAGGGAAATTCATGGTCATGGCGGTATGGCGGGAGTTTCGTGCGCTGTCTAACGATGGAAGCGCGCGGCGCTTGTATTCTGCCACCAGTTCCCTTACGCTGGAAGGATGAAGCAACTGTTATTAGTACTGTTCCTCGGTTTTACTGCGCCTGCGATGGGCGCGGGACAGGCGTCCCGGTTGGAAATGCCGAAGCTGGAAGTGAGCGTGCACCGGGTCAAGGCAGATGCGCAGCAACTCTATGAAGTGAACGCCAGCGGCACGGTGAATGCCTCGCTGCCCACGGTCTGGCGCACCCTCACCACCTACGACCGCATGGAGGAATTCGTGCCCGACCTGGCGTCGTGCCGGGTGCTCTCGCGCAATGGCAATGAAGTCATTATTGAGCAATTCGGCACGGCCCGCTTCCTGTTCATGTCGCGCTCCATCCACCTGGTGGTGCGCGCGACGGAGCAGCCGATGTCGTCGATCGACATCGCCCTGGTATCGGGGGATATGAAGCACTACGAGGCACGCTGGGAACTGATTCCCGTTCCGGAAACCGGCGGCACCCGCGTGATCTACAGCGGGCGCCTGATGCCGAACTTCTATGTGCCCGGCCTGCTGGGCACCAATATCATCCGCGGCGACATCGAGCGCATGATGCACGCGGTGCTGGCCCATCTTGAGCGCCAGCCGGCGTTGCCAAAACAGTCGGAACTGGCGCGCGGCCTGGCCGGCGGCGCGCAGGTGCCTTAAGAGGCGTACTGGTCGCGGCCGCGCACTTCGGCGAAGTTTTCCAGGCTGCCGATGCGGATCACCACCGGGTTCATGCTGGACTTGCTCTGCATGGAACGCCAGGCGAATTGCCATTCTTTCTCGATCGAATCTTCACGCGTCTTGGTGAAAGCGGCGCCCAGGGCGGCGCGGCCGCCGTACTCGACGGCGCCATCGATGCCGGCCCAGTTCGGCAGGGTGCGCTGCACGGCGCGGTGGATGCGCTCGCCAAACTCTTCCGTGTTGTGGATGACCAGGCAGCTGTCGGCGCCGAAGTGGTCGAACAGCTCAGGTTTCCAGGCTTGCGAGAAGCTCAGGGTCAGGAAGCTGCCCACAGGGCGCAGCACGAACTGGCCTTCCTTCAGGGCGAGTTCGAGTTCGCTGCGCGGGCCGTAGCGGTGCAGCGTCGGTGGGCGTTGGTAGTCGTGCATGATGTTTCTTAGTTCTGGTTTCGTTCGATGTGCCGCACGTGGCGGTGGGCACGCATAAAGGTCGAGGCGATGAAGATTTCGCGCAGCAGGTAGCCGAAATTGCCGATCAGGCAGATCATCGCCGCAACGAAGAGGCCGGCAATGTACTTGTCCAGCGGCAGGTTGGTGGTGTCGCCGACGAACAGCAGGGCCACCACCAGGCCGACGAACAGGCCGCAGGCCGTGCACAGCGCAATCGCCACATTGATCAGGTGCGAGCGGCGGTACAGCACGTCCAGCTCATTGATGTAGTTGTCGTTATACGCTACATCCAGGCGTTCTTCCAGCACGCGCGAGCGGTCGATGATGCGCGCCAGGCGGTTCAGCAGCACCAGCAGGTTGGTGCAGACGGTGGACAGCATGAACACCGGGGCAATCGCGAGCTGGATGATGTGGGCGATGTCGCCGAGCTGGAGGTTCATTATGCGAAGCGTCCTTGCTGTCGGAATTGTTCGGTGGCGTTGACCAGGGCGCGGCTGATGCCCTGCTCCATGGCGCCGTGGCCGGCGTCCGGGATCATTTTCATCACCGCCTTGTCGCCCCATACCTGCTGCAGGCGCCAGGCCGAAACCGGCGGGCAGATCACGTCGTAGCGGCCCTGCACGATCACGGCCGGCAGGTGGGCGATGCGCTCCACATTGGCCAGCAGCTGGTTGTCGCTGAAGAAGCCCAGGTTGGCCATGTAGTGCGATTCCATGCGGCCCACGCCCAGGTCCAGGGTGTCCGACGGCGGTTCGTCCGGCTGCGGCAGCAGGAAGACGCGGCGGCCTTCGAAGCGGCTCCAGGCGCGCACGGCGGGCCAGTGCACGTCCGGGTCCGGATCCATGATGCGTTTGACGTAGGCTTGCAGCAGGTTGCCGCGCTCTTCGGCCGGGATGGGCGCGATGAATTCGTCGTACACCTCGGGGTGGAACCATTCGGCGCCGTGCAGGAACCAGTCGATTTCCTTCTGCGTGCAGAGGAAGATGCCGCGCAGGACAAAGCCCAGGCAGCGCTCGGGGTGCGCCTGGCCGTAGGCCAGCGCCAGCGTGGAGCCCCAGGAACCACCGAACACCAGCCATTTCTCGATGCCGAACATGGTGCGCAGGCGTTCGATGTCCTCGATCAGGAGCTGGGTAGTGTTGTTGCGCACTTCGCCCAGCGGGGTCGATTTGCCGGCGCCGCGCTGGTCAAACAGGATGACGCGGTAGTGGTCCGGATTGAAGAAGCGGCGGTGCTGCGGCGACATGCCGGCGCCCGGGCCGCCATGCAAGAAGACCACGGGGATGCCGTTCGGGTTGCCCACCTCTTCCCAATAGATTGTATGGATGTCATCAACCGCCAGCATGCCGCTCTGGCGGGGCTGGATCGGGGGGAACAGGTGTGGCAGGGCGTCAGGCATGGCTATCCTCTGTGCGTGAAGCCAAGATTGTAACCGCTCAGAAGAAGGTGTTCACGGCTTGCAGCACGTTGTAGTCGTCATCCACCAGCAGCAGCAGCGGCCATTTGTCGAAAGTCGTGCAGGGGTGGGAGATGCCGCAGCCGACCAGGTCGCCCACCTGCAGGTCGGCTGCCACGCCCTCCGGCCAGCGCAGGTAGGCGTGCTGGTCGTTCATCTTGTCGATCACGGCGCCCTGCGGCAGGGACAGCGCCAGCCCGCCTTCTCCCGGCGCGCGTGGCCGGTGCGCGGCGATGGGCTTGGGCAGCCCCAGGTCATGCGAGGCGTCGCGCTTGCCCAGCGCCAGGATGGCCAGGCTGGGTTCGGGGCGCGACAGGACGGTGGTCCAGACCTCCAGCGCCGGGCGCAAGCCCTCGCCTGCCGGGCTGCCTTCGCGCGCGGCCAGTTCGCTGGTCAGCCCTCCGTAGTAGCCGTGGTCATTGGTCAGGTAGCAGCCGCTGCGCAGGATGGGCAGCACTTTCTTGCCCTGCACCGCCAGCCCGGCGAACTCGCGCGCCACGCGGTCGAAATAGGCCGAGCCGCCGGCGGAGATGATCACCTGCTCGCCGCCGAACAGGCCCTCGCCTGCCGCTGCCGCCAGCAATTCCGCCATGCGCTGCAGGAAGCCGTTGACCACTTCGATGTCCGCCGCGCGGTCGTCGGTCACGACCAGGCCCTCGTAGCCTTCGATGCCCGCCAGCTGCAGGCCCGGCGCCGCCGCCACCGCGCGCGCCACCGCCATCACCTCCTCCGGCGCGCGGCAGCCGGCACGCTTGCCCTTCATGCCCAGCTCCACCAGCAATGGCAAGGGCCGCTGCAGCCCGAACGCCTGCACCGCCTGCGACAGGCGCTGCACGCCCTGCAGGGAATCGACCAGCGCGTAGAACGCGAAGCCGGCATCCTCCTGCATCAGATGCAGCACGGCGCGGATATCGGCAGGCGCCACCAGCTCATTGGCCAGGATCACGCGCCGCACACCGAAGCGCACTGCCACCTGCACCTGCGGGATGGTGGCCAGCGTAATGCCCCAGGCGCCGTTCGCGATCTGCGCCGCGAACAGCTGCGGGCTCATGGTGGTTTTGCCGTGCGGCGCCAGCAGCACGCCATGGCGCTCGCAGAAGGTGCGCATCCAGTCCAGGTTGTGCTGCAGGGCGGACGCCTTGAGCAGCGCCACCGGCAGGCTGGTATCGGCCGCCAGCACGTTCCAGTGCTGGGCACCGATCATGTGCTGGCGCAGCGGTTCAACGATGGGCAGGCCCTTCACGCCGGGCTGCAAGGTCTGTTCTTCGAGTTCGGGGACGGCCAGCATAAATCTTCCAATCAATCTGCACGTGCGTCGCACGTTCCTAAGCGTTCCAGCAAGAATACCACCCGGTACGCAATCGAGAACTTCAACGCCCGTTACTTTTGGTGATATTTGCGTTCAACTCAGCCCGATAGAATAACGGCCCTTCAACTTTTGATGCTCTTCATTAATGAAAATTTCCACAAAGATCAAGCGCTTATCGGTCGCCTTTACGCTGGCAGGCGCCGCCTTACTGAGCGGTTGCGCATCCTCGTATGTCGACACCGCGACCAAGGAAGTGCCTGTTGCCCAGTACAAGAAACCGGCGCAACTCAAACCCGTCAAGCTGTCATTTGAATTCCAGTCCAAAGGCGCGCCGAACAGCCGGGCGACCGACCTTTTGAAGGACCAGGTTGCCGAACAGGTCAACAACAGCGGCGTATTCACCGATGCAGCCGGCGTGCCGGATGCCGGCATACTGCAAGTGGTACTGAACAACGTGCCGGTCGAAGGCCAGAATCCTGCCGCCGCCGGCTTCGTCACTGGCCTGACCTTTGGCGCTGTAGGCAGCTCGGTCACCGACGGCTATGTTTGCACCATTTCCTATCTGGCGCCCGGCCAATCGCAACCTGTCCAGGTAAGCGCGCGCCATGCTATCCACACTACGCTCGGCGCCGCCAGCGCACCGGTGAATGCGGAAAAGTCGCCATCCATGGAAGCAGCTGTGCGCAAAATGACCCGCGACGTGGTGAGCACCGCACTGCGCGACTTGTCGCACTCCGCGAACTTCAACTAAGGAATTGGCCATGAATCGTTTCATGCGTTTGCTGGCCGTGGCCGGCGTCATGGTGGCAGCGACCCAACTCGTGGGGTGTGCCTCGATCAAGATGGGCATGCCAACCGCATCAATGGACAACACCGTCAAAATGCGCGCCAGCGGCGGCATGGCGCCAGCCGCCGTAGGCAGCTTCGTCCTGGAAGCCGGCAAGCCTGCAGAGATGGATCAATCCGTGAATGTGCGCGCCAGGAACAGTTTGGCGTCGCCGATCAACAACTCGTTTGCCGAATATCTGAAAGAAACGCTGCGTGTCGAGCTGGAGGCAGCGCAACTGCTGGATCCCAATTCGCCAATCCGGATTAACGGCACCCTGATGGACTCGATGCTCGACCCCGCGATCGGCACCGGCAAGGGGCAGCTGCAGGCGCGGTTCGTGGTTAAGCGTGCCGACGTGGTGAAGTACGACCGCAGCCTGGCGGTGGCGTCGGAGTGGGATTCCTCCTTCATCGGCGCCGTCGCCATTCCGGCCGCCGTGCAGAATTACCAGCTGTTGTACCGCAAGCTCGTTAGCCAACTGTTCGACGACCCGGATTTCCGCAAAGCTTTGCTCAACTGACCCCCAAAGCCCGGCATCACCGGGCTTTTCTCATTGGGGAGGACGCGTCGCAGCTCAGTGCCACAGGCCGAGGATCAGGCCGAAGACCAGGAACTGGGCGGTGTGGTAGCCGCCGTCGATCAGCCACAGCTTGAAGCTGCGCTGGGCGAACTGGTAGTTGATGCCAAAGCTGGCCGCCACCATGCCGAAGCCGGCCAGCAGGCCATGCTTGAGGGCGTACTCCAGCGAGGGTGCCAGGCCGACCCAGCGCGCGAAGGCAAGCGCGGCCAGCAGGGAGAACAGGAAGGAAATGCCAAACACCTTGGCCGGGTGGCCATCCTGCTTTACGCCGCCGTTCTCATCGTTCCACATCTTGCCGAACATAACCGGCGAATACCACAGGCCGCCCAGCATGAAGCTCGACACGGCCGCCAGCAGCACGGCCCAGTAATTCAGTGGCCACAGTTCCATCGTTGTCTCCCCAGGTAGTTATTGTTGAGAAGGAACGATATGCGAGCAGCGGCGCGCGGTCAATCAACTGTTGCGCTTGCGGCGCGCGAGTCCTGCTACGCCAAGACCCGCCAGCAGCAAGGCAGGGCTGGCCGGCTCGGGCACCGCGACGGCCTGGTCCTCGACGGTCAGAACCATATTGTCGAGGTTGAGTATGTAATTTTCGAAGTCGGGCAGGATGGAGAAGCTATGGATGGCCGTCGTGGTGCTCACTTCGAGCATTTCGCGCACGGGATTGCCCGTGTCGTTGAGCACACGGTGCAAGGCGAGCAGGTTGCCGTCGATGTCGAACGCTTTCAAAGTCGCGTTCGTCCCGGAATAGGATTCGATTTTGATGCCGAACACTTGCCGCGTGAAGTAACCGATCGGGTTGGTCGAGGTCACGAAATGATTGTTGGCGTTGCCATCGAAGAAGCTGGCCTGCATTACCGTGCCCTGGGTGAAGACGATGCCCAGCGAGGCGTATTCGTCGCGAACCCAGCCAAAAGGAGGCAGCGGGACATCATCCGCCGTGCCGATTTTCCCATCTGCTCCCGGCGCGGCTTCAAAGTCCAGGACTACGACGCCAGCCGACGCGGAGCCCACGACTCCCACCAAACCAGCCAACAGCACCGCACATAACGCTTTCTTCATGCAATTCACGCTATCTCCTTTCAAAAAACACATACTGGAGATGAATTGCTTTATTGTCAACTTCGATTAATGGTCAATTACAATGGGCCGCCAGCATCTCTCCCACCTTGCCTGCAGCGGCATGGCGGTCGTCGGCCCAGGTCATGGCCAATTCGGTGGCGGTCGGTGCTTCGCGGCGCAGGAAGCTGACATACGTGGCGCCCTTCTTGCCGGTGACATGCAGCAGGCGCACTTCGCAGCTGCGGCGCTCGCCGCCACTGCTGGCGGCGGCTTTGGCGGTGCTGAGCACGTCGACCTTGGTCACCTGGCCTATATGCGCGACCAGCGGCGCGCGCTGGTTCAGGATGTCGACCAGCTTGTCCTGTGGCAGGTCACGGCTGCAGCCGCTGGCGCCCAGTGCCAGTGCCAGCGCGAGGGCCGGGCTGGAATGCTGTTTCATGGCGGCTCCATGGAAAAAACGCCGGCCGGTACGGAGACCGGACGGCGTTCGCGTTGCGTTGCTCTTTGCTGCGATCAGGACATGTGCTGGCCGCCGTTGATCGCGATATTGGCGCCGGTGACGAAGGCCGCTTCTTCCGATGCCAGGTAAGCCACCAGGCCTGCCACTTCTTCCGGCTTGCCCAGGCGCGCCATCGGGATTTGCGGGATGATCTTCGAATCCAGCACGTCTTTCGGGATCTCCATCACCATCTTGGTGCCGATATAGCCTGGCGAAATGGTGTTCACGGTGACACCCTTGCGCGCCACTTCCAGCGCCAGCGCCTTGGTGAAGCCGTGCACGCCGGCCTTGGCCGCCGAGTAGTTGGTCTGGCCGAAAGCACCCTTCTGGCCGTTGACCGAGGAGATGTTGATGATGCGGCCCCAGCCGCGATCAACCATCTTGTCCGCGACCGGTTTGGTCATGTTGAACACGGAGTCGAGGTTGGTCTTCATCACTGCATCCCAATTGACCTTGTCCATCTTCTTGAAGGTCATGTCGCGGGTGATACCGGCGTTATTCACCAGCACGTCCACCTCGCCGATGTCGCGCTCGACCGCCTTGATGCACTCCTGCGCCGAATCGTAGTCCGACACATCGCAAGGATAGGCGGCAAAGTTATAGCCCTGGTCCTTCATCGTGGCCAGCCACGACTCATGCGTCTTATTGCTCGGGGAATACGTCGTTACTACTTTGTAGCCCAGCGCGACCAGCTTGATGCAAATCGCTTCGCCCAGACCACCCATGCCGCCCGTTACCAATGCAACTCGTGCCATTTAATGTTCCCCTAATCGATTTAAACGAAAGCTTATTCCCTCTCTACTGCCAGTGCTACGCCCATGCCGCCGCCGATGCACAGCGAGGCCAGGCCCTTCTTCGCGTCACGGCGGACCATCTCATGCAGCAGGGTCACCAGGATGCGGGCGCCGGAAGCGCCGATCGGGTGGCCGATGGCAATCGCGCCGCCGTTGACGTTGATCTTGCTGGTGTCCCAGCCCATTTCCTTGTTCACGGCGCAGGCCTGCGCGGCGAACGCTTCATTGATTTCCAGCAGGTCCAGGTCTTGCGGCGACCAGCCGGCCTTCTTCAGGCACAGCTGCGAGGCCGGGACCGGGCCCATGCCCATGTAGGCTGGGTCCAGGCCGGACGAGGCGTAGGCCTTGATGCGCGCCAGCGGGGTCAGGCCCAGCTGCTTGGCCTGGGTGGCGGACATCATGATCACGGCGGCGGCGCCGTCGTTCAGGCCGGAGGCGTTGCCGGCGGTGACCGAGCCGGCCTTGTCGAAGGCTGGGCGCAGGCCGGCCAGCGCGTCGAGCGTCGAGCCTGGCTTGATGTACTCATCCTGGTCGAACAGGATGCTGCCCTTCTTCTGCACGATTTCCAGCGGGATGATCTCGTCCTTGAACTTGCCTTCCTTCTGCGCGGCTTCGGCTTTCAGCTGCGATTGCAGGGCGAATTCGTCCTGCTGGGCGCGCGAGATATCGTATTTCTTGGCGACGTTCTCGGCGGTGATGCCCATGTGGTACTGGTTGTACACGTCCCACAGGCCATCGACGATCATGGTGTCGACCATTTTGGCGTCGCCCATGCGGAAGCCGTCGCGCGAGCCGTTCAGCACGTGCGGCGAGGCGCTCATGTTTTCCTGGCCGCCGGCGATGATGATGTTGGCATCGCCGCACTTGATGGCCTGCGCCGCCAGGTGGGTGGCCTTCAGGCCACTGCCGCACACCTTATTGATGGTGTAGCCTGGCACGCCGTGCGGCAGGCCTGCCTTGATAACGGCCTGGCGGGCCGGATTCTGGCCCACGCCGGCGGTCAGTACCTGGCCCATGATCACTTCGCTGATCAGGTTGGGATCAATGCCAGTCTTGGACAACAAGCCCTTGATGACATGCGCGCCCAGCTCTGCTGCCGGGACCTTGGCCAAGGAACCGCCAAACTTGCCAACTGCGGTTCGGCCTGCTGCAACGATTACTACATCATCCATTCTGCTTCTCCGGGGGTGGTATGAAAATCTTTCAATGCATTCTAGCCAACAAGTGGGGCGGGGGCCAGCAATCGCCTATAGAAACAGGGGCTTATTTAAGGCTACGCTCGTTGCCTCCCGGCCAAATGCCTGGGCACGGTCGAGGGCGTGCAACCCTTGGTCAGCTGCCACTTGCAGCAAGTCTTGCGGATGCTGGACGGCCAGCAATTCGTTGGAAGCCGCGGTCAGGACCGCGAGCGATGCGAGGGTGCTTTCGCGCTGCCAGTCGCAAATGCTGGCGAAGCTGGCTAATTGTGCATCGAACGCCGCTTGCGCGGCGCGCGTGAAATCGTCGCTGAACATTTGCATGCCTAAACTCCTTCCATCGAACGTTGGCTGAGCTACCGCAAGACTTCTCATGTTAATTGGACGATCACTGCGCACGTTTGATAAACATCAAACGCCGCTTTCATTTTGCATAAAACTCAACAAGCTGTCACGACAATAACTTAATACCGTCGAGCGCTGCGGCGCACTGTTCGCGTATCACGTTGACGAAGTCCGTCACGTAAGCCTTGTGCTGCAAGGCCGGCGGCACGGAAACGAAGAGGTCGCTCCACAGGCCGGTATCGCCGATCGGACGCGCCACCACATAGTCGTAATCCACATAGTTCTTGATGGCCCAGTTCGGCAAAGCCGCGACGCCGCGGCGGCTGGCCACCAGCTGCAGGATGGCCACCGTCAGCTCGGCGGTGCGGCGCTGGAAATCGACACCGGCGGGCCGCAGCACTTCGCGGATCAGGTCGATGCGCTGTTCCGGCACCGGATACGTGATCAGGGTTTCGCCGGCGAAGTCATGCGCCGTCAGGCGGCGCTGCGCGGCCAGGCGGTGCTTCTGCGCCATCACCGTCAGGATTTCGAAGCGGAACAGCGGGAAGGTCGTGTATTCGCTGCTGTAGTCGGAGCCGATGACCAGGTCGGCCGCGCCGTTGCGCAGCAGGTCGGCCGGTTCGCTGTGGAAGCCGGATACCAGGTCGATTTCCACATCGGGCCAACGTGTGCGGAATTCATCCATGACCGGCATCAGCCAGTCGAAGCAGGTATGGCATTCCAGTGCGACGCGCAGCTGGCCAGTGTCGCCCTGCGACAGGCGCACCACGTCGCGTTCGGCGCGCTCGACTTCGGGCAGCAGCAAATCGGCTAGTTTCAGCAGCCTTTCGCCGGTAGCCGTAAAGCCAATCGGCATCGATTTACGTTCGAACAGCGGCGATCCGTAGCGGTCTTCCAGCAATTTGATTTGATGCGACAGGGCCGACTGGGTCAGGTTCAGCAATTGGGCGGCCTTGACCAGGCTACCGGAGGAACGTAGCGCCGACAGTGTACGCAAATGACGAATCTCGAGCATGGCTATGAATTATTTTCAAGTGAATGCGCAAAAAGTTTCGTTTTTATTATAAGCCTCCATGCCGCAAACTGTACTGCACCAATATTTCTTAAGCATGACAAAAATGAAACTAATTCAAACCCATATCCCCGGCTTCCCGCGCATCGGCGCGCAACGCGAACTGAAGTTTGCCCTCGAGCGTTTCTGGCGCGGCGAACTCACTGAAGCGGCGCTGCAGGACACCGCCAGCAAGCTCCGTGCCCAGCACTGGAAAACCCAGCGCGAACACGGCCTGGATTTCGTGACGGTCGGCGATTTCGCCCTGTACGACCACGTGGCCAACCATATCCAGCTGTTCGGCTGCGAGCCGGCGCGCTTCGGTTTCAGCGCTGACGACTCGGCGCTGGCGCGCTATTTCGCCATGGCGCGCGGCGATGGTGCACATGAATCGTGCGGCTGCGGCCACAATGGTGCGGCGCTGGAAATGACCAAGTGGTTCGACACCAACTACCACTACCTGGTGCCGGAATTCAGCAGCGGCACCGAATTCTCGCTGCACAGCGAGCCATTGCTGGCACAGGTGGCCGAGGCGCGCGCCGCCGGCCACCCGGTCAAGGTTGTCCTGCTGGGGCCGCTGACCTTCCTCTGGCTCGGCAAGCAGCGTTCCATCGCGGAGGGCGCGGAGGGCGGCGCGGATGGGCGCCTGGACTTGCTGGAGCGCCTGCTGCCGCACTACAGCAAGCTGCTGGTGCAGCTGCGCGCGGCTGGCGCGGAGTGGGTGCAGCTGGACGAGCCCATCCTCGGCCTCGACTTGTCAAACGCGTGGCGCAACGCCTTCGAGCCGGCCTACTGGCTGCTCAACCAGTCCGGCGCCCAACTGCTGCTGGCCACCTACTTCTCGCCGCTGGAAGAGAACGTCAGCCTGGCCTGCCGCCTGCCGGTCGCGGGCCTGCACGTCGATGCGGTGCGCGCGGCCAGCGAACTGATCAGCGTGGCGGACTGGCTGCCGGCGCATAAAGTGCTGTCGGTCGGCATCATTGATGGCCGCAACATCTGGCGCAGCGACCTGGACACGGCACTGGCCACGCTGATGCCGGTGCTGGCCAAACGCAGTGGCCCGGTCTGGCTCTCGACATCGTGCTCACTGCTGCACGTGCCGTACAGCCTGGCCGCCGAGCCGGCGCTTGACGAAGAGCTGCGTTCCTGGCTCGCCTTCGCCGAAGAAAAACTGGGCGAGCTGGCCCTGCTGAAGACCGCGCTCTCCGCCGACGAACGCGTGTCCGGCCAGGCCGCACGCGGGATCGCCGCCGCGCGCGCCGCGCTGGCCAGCCGCCGCGCCAGCCCGCGCGTCCACAATGCCGCGATCCAGGCCCGCGTAGCCGAGCTGGGCGCCAGCCAGGCCGCCGACCGCCGCGCCTCGCCGTTCGCCGCGCGCCAGCCGCAGCAACAGGCCCGCCTCAAACTGCCGGCCTTCCCGACCACCACCATCGGCTCCTTCCCGCAAACGGCGCAAATCCGCGCCGCGCGCGCCGCCTTCAAGCGCGGCGAGCTGGAAGCGCCGGCCTACCAGCAAGCGATGCGCGCCGAGATCGAATACGCCATCCGCCAGCAGGAAGAACTCGGCCTCGACGTGCTGGTGCACGGCGAAGCGGAACGCAACGATATGGTGGAGTATTTCGGCGAACAGCTGGACGGGTTCGCTTTCACCGCCAACGGCTGGGTGCAGTCCTACGGCTCGCGCTGCGTCAAGCCGCCCATCATTTACGGCGACGTCCAGCGCCCGCAAGCGATGACGGTGGACTGGGCCGAGTACGCGCAAAGCCTGACCGGAAAACCGGTGAAAGGCATGCTGACCGGCCCCGTCACCATCCTGCAGTGGTCCTTCGTGCGCGACGACCAGGCGCGGGCCGACACCACCTTCCAGATCGCCGCCGCCATCCGCGACGAAGTGCGCGACCTGGAACGGGCCGGCATCGCCGTGATCCAGATCGACGAACCGGCTTTGCGCGAAGGCTTGCCGCTGCGCCGCAGCCGCTGGGATGCCTACCTGGCCTGGGCCACCAAGGCCTTCCGCCTGAGCGCCGCCGTGGCGGCCGACGCCACCCAGGTCCACACGCATATGTGCTATGCGGAGTTCAACGACATCCTGCCCGCGATTGCCGCGCTGGATGCGGACGTGATCACGATCGAATCGAGCCGCTCCGCCATGGAACTGCTGGGCGGCTTCGCCAGCTTCCGCTACCCGAACGAGATCGGGCCGGGCGTGTACGACATCCACTCGCCGCGCGTACCGGGCAGCGATGAAATGGTTGGCTTACTGCGCAAGGCGGCCAAGGTGGTTCCACCGGCTCAGCTCTGGGTCAATCCCGACTGCGGCCTGAAAACCCGCGCCTGGCCGGAAACCACCGCCGCCCTGCAAAACATGATCCGTGCCGCGCGCCAGCTGCGCAAGGAGATGGAACTTTCTTAAACCTTTCCTGTCCCAGCTCAAAACCCATTCCTGCGAGGTGACGCGCAGTTGAGTCATCTCAAAGGGGGGTTATATGGACAATTCGGCCCGCATCACGAAGGTGGAGGTTGAGGTGGACAATGTCAAAAGGGATATCGACCGCCTGTATGGCGCAATCGACCGGCTGCGCGAGCATATGGATAAAGGGTTCAGCGAGGTCCGGAGGGAGATTGCCGTCAATACCCGCTGGCTCGTGGGTCTCACTCTCGCGAATACGGCAATGATTCTGGGTTTAAGTGGCCGACTCCTCGGCCTCTATTAGCCAACAGCATACCTCCGCCGCACGACAGTGTCGCCATCGACATCACCCATTCATGGCAATTGGGGACGGAAATTGGAAACGATTGAGTTGAAAAGTGCCGCTGCCGCATCGCGTCCCGGCTGGCACACCAGCGCGAAGTGCAGGATTTTACGGCGCGTCACATAGCCAAGGTAAAAGTACAAATGCTGCCCGGGAGCATCTGCGGCATACATCATCTCAATACCATCGCCACCTGAATGCTGTCGCGCAGTGCGCCGCAGCACTTCCACCTGGCCAGGGAACTGGCTTTCAAACGCGGCGTGCCTGCTTTCCAGGCACGCCTCCGCCATCAGCACGGCCTTCTCATCGGGAATAGCGTAAAAATCCGCGCTGATGGTGATGCTGGCGCCATCCTTCTCCGAATAAAAATTGAAGCTGTTGTCTTCAGATGTCGGCAGTTGCCGCCAATGCGGCGGCAGGTCCAGCAGGAATTCGTTGTAGGAGTATTCAGCCAGCTTGGGCTTTGCCGGCGCGGGCTGGCTGAAAGAAAACGAGTAGTTGAACTTCATTGGGATTTGCCTTTAGTAGCTTCTTGAATTTTAGATTTCACCAAAGCGAGGAACGATGCCCTCTCGCTCGGGCTGGCAAAAGTGCGGTTGGGGATCACAAAGGCCATCTGCTGGGTCACGTAAACCGCGACAAATCCGGGACGGGAGATTGCGCAAACAACTCCATGCCAGTAGAAGAATGACTTGTTGAATTTGGTTTCCTCAACCAGGGCCTCGGGGCCTACTTCAACCCTATGGCGCGTCAGTATCGCGTGGTTCTTGGTTGAGACCAGGTAAAGGCTGTTGAACACAACAATCTGAAATGTCCAAAGCAGTACATAGTAAAACGCTGCCATGAACCAGGCAGGGGCCTCCATGCCAGGATCCGGGACATAAAATGGCATTGCGGCAACAAGCAGGAGGAAGCCCTGCATGACCGGTGAACAGAACTGGTGGATCGCGGTGAAAACCAGCATATCCCAAAAAGTGTTGTCGTATTCGATTCGCATTGCGGTAGCGAAATTCATCATTACAAAAATGATAACACAGGCTCCGCTGGAACCCGCATAAATGCAGGGTTCCCTTCCCCAAGCAACGTTTAGCAAAGTACAATGCACGCAGCCTGGGCCGAGCCCGTTACCTTGCGATTGTTATGCCGAAGAGCACGTTCCAAAAGCCTATCGAAATCAAGATTTCCACCGTTGTCGCCGTGTCGGCGATCATGTACACCAGCGACCTGGTGGCCCTCGACGCCGCCATGCGCGAGATGACCGGCGGCGTGCCGGACTTCTTCGAAGGCGACCTGGCCGTGATCGATGTGGGCGACCTGGCGCCAGGCTGCGAACGGATCGACTGGGCGGCCACCATCGCCCTCCTGAAAAAATACCGCCTGAATCCGGTGGCCGTGCGCAACGCCACGCCGGATATGGTGGATGAAATCCAGCAACACGGCCTGCAACTGGACAGCGGCAAGCGCGACGAAGCGCCCGCCCCGGCCAAGGCAGCGCCTGCTCCGGCCCCAGCGCCGGCCCCGGCCCCCGCCCCTGCGGCGGCGCCGACGGCACCAGCTTTCAGCGGCACCATGATCATCGATACCCCGGTCCGCGCCGGCCAGCGCATCTATGCGCGGGGCGGCGACCTGATCGTGATGGCGGTCGTGAACAACGGCGCCGAGATCATCGCGGATGGCAGTATTCACGTTTACAACACTTTGAACGGCCGCGCCCTGGCGGGCGCCTCGGGCGATACCAATGCCCGCATTTTCGCTCTGTCGATGAGCCCGGAACTGGTCTCGATCGCGGGCGTATACAGCACGTTTGAAGACGGATTCCCGGCTGCCCACGCACGCCAGCCGACACAAATCCGGCTGAGTGGCGACAGACTGGATATACAATCTGTCAATTCCGCAAAATAATTAGTTCAGTAAAGGATCCTTTGTGGCACGAATTATTGTAGTTACGTCCGGCAAGGGCGGTGTCGGCAAAACGACTTCCAGCGCCAGCTTCTCCACCGGCCTCGCCCTGCGCGGCCACAAAACCGTCGTCATCGACTTTGACGTCGGCCTGCGCAACCTGGACCTGATCATGGGTTGCGAACGACGCGTTGTGTATGACCTGATCAATGTGGTGAACAAGGAAGCCACCCTGAACCAGGCCCTGATCAAGGACAAGCACTGCGAAAACCTGTACATCCTGCCGGCGTCCCAGACGCGCGACAAGGATGCGCTGACCGAAGACGGCGTGGAAGCCGTGCTGGCGGAGCTGATCAAGATGGACTTCGAGTTCATCATCTGCGACTCGCCGGCCGGTATCGAGCACGGCGCCCTGATGGCGCTGACTTTCGCCGACGAAGCGCTGATCGTGACCAATCCGGAAGTGTCGTCGGTGCGCGACTCCGACCGCATCCTGGGCATCATCCAGGCCAAGTCGCGCCGCGCGCTGTCGGGTGGCGAACCGGTCAAGGAACACCTGCTGATCACCCGCTACTCGCCCAAGCGCGTGGAAGCGGGTGAAATGCTGTCCTTCACCGATGTGCAGGAAATCCTGCGCATTCCATTGATCGGCATCATCCCGGAGTCGGAGCAGGTACTGCATGCTTCCAACCAGGGTAACCCGGCGATCCATTTCAAGGGTACCGATGTGTCCGAGGCTTACACCGACGTGGTGTCGCGCTTCCTGGGCGAAGAAGTTGAGCTGAAGTTTACCGACTATGAAAAGCCTGGTTTCCTGAAGCGTATCTTTGGAGCTAAATAAATGGCGCTGCTTTCTTTCCTGTTCCAAAACAAGCCGAAAACGGCAGTTGCGGCCAAGGAGCGCCTGCAGATCATCATCGCCCGCGAGCGTAACGGCCGCGCGGGCCCGGATTTCCTGCCGGCGCTGCATAAAGAGCTGATCGATGTGATTTCCAAGTACACCAAGGTGTCGGCGGACGATATCAAGATTTCGCTCGACCGCCAGGGCAACCTGGAGGTGTTGGACGTTAACGTCGTCCTGCCGGACGCTTAAACCGGAAAACCAGGGTCGGGCGGGGACTCAGCGTCCCCGCCAGCCCCTGGTTTTGTGGTTTTCCGGTTCTAACGGCCCTGCACCATCACCTGCCGGGCCACCTTGGCACACGCCTCCACATGCTGATAGCCAATCTGCCGAAACGCAAAGAAACCAATAGTCGCTGACGCAAGTTGACCGGCAATAGGCACCAGCTTGCCGGCCTGCTTGGCCGCCAGCTTGCCAGCGCTGCGTTTCAGCACGGTAGCGACCAGTTCGCGCGTTACCACTTTCCCCACCAGCATCCCACCCAGGCTGATCACCGCCTCGTAAGCGACCAGCTTCAGTTTGGGCTGCATGCGGTCGATCTGGGCCGGGGTCAGGCCGAATTCATGGTTCACGTCGTCGATCAGCTGGGTGAACAGGCGCAGGTCCGAAACCACGTCCACGCCCGGGATCGGCACCGCCGCCACCCCGGCCGAGACGGCGGCCCGGCGCCGCACCAGGCGGCGGCAGCGTTCCCGGACGGCATCAATATCGGCTTCGGTCGCCGGCATCACGGTCCACTCGTTTTTCATGGTTTTGGCCCCTTCATCGGCTTGCTAAAGATCACCCCTTCCATTGTGCTGGCCGCCCAAGCAGTGTACCGTGTGATTGGGAGACAGCAACGCACGGCAAGTAAAGTAGTACCATGCGGCAATGTTTGATCAAATTGGTAACTATTTCTTGTAAATCTCTGTTATATTCGTGTGACTGCTTCTTAACATTTTGCTGTAAAGAACCATGAGAATCGTTGTCCTTGACGCTGACCGCAGCCAGGCAGACCTGATCTGCCAGGTGCTGACGTCTGCCGGTCATGCCTGCCACGGCTTCCAGTCGGCCAAGGACTTGCTGGCCAACCTGCGCAAAGACAGCTACGACATGCTGATCCTCGACTGGCAGGTAGCTGATATGGAGCCCAGCGAGCTGGTTCGCAAGGTCCGCGAGAAGCTGCCGGAAAACGGCCCGGTGCTGTTCCTGACCACCAGTTCCGGCGAAGACGATATCGTGGCCGGCCTGTCGGCCGGCGCCGAGGATTACCTGGTCAAGCCGCTGCGGCGCGCTGAGCTGGTGGCGCGCGTGCAGGCACAGCTGCGCCTGGCTTACCCGAGCCAGAATGGGGCGGAACAGTTGCAATTCGGCCAATACGTCTTCGAAACCCGCCCGGGCCGCCTGCTGATGGATGGCCAGGTGCTGGACGTGACCCACAAAGAGTTCTACCTGGCCTTGCTGTTTTTCCGCAACATCGGCCGCCCGCTGTCGCGCGCCTACATCCACGAAGCGGTCTGGATCCGCGAGACCGACGTGCCGTCGCGCACGATGGACACGCACGTGTCGCGCGTACGCAATAAACTGCAGCTGAAACCCGAGAATGGTTTCCGCCTGGTGCCGGTGTACAGCTATGGCTACCGGCTGGAAAAGCTCGGTACCTGAGC
The DNA here is from genome assembly GCF_041914865.1 of Pseudoduganella sp. Classification (NCBI taxonomy): domain Bacteria; kingdom Pseudomonadati; phylum Pseudomonadota; class Betaproteobacteria; order Burkholderiales; family Oxalobacteraceae; genus Pseudoduganella; species Pseudoduganella sp. Next base: position 21,481 of record NZ_JAYSCO010000036.1, read on the forward strand.
TCAAATCACATCAAGGTATAATGGCGGCTGGAATCGTCCGCCTATACCGAAATGCAACTCCTCGCCGTCGGCCTCAACCATACAACCGCGCCTGTCGCCTTGCGCGAACGGCTGGCGTTCGCGCCTGAGCAGTTGGGCACGGCGGTAGCGGCGGCGCGCAACTGGTTTGCGCGTGCCGACTCCAAGGGCGGCGACGAGGCGGCCATCCTGTCCACCTGCAACCGCACTGAGCTGTACGCCGCCAGCAATGCGGCCCATCCGCTCGACGCCGGCGCCCAATTCCTGGCCGATTTCCACAAGCTGAACTATTCCGAGCTGCGCCCGCACCTGTACATGCTGCCGCAGCACGATGCCGTGCGCCACACCTTCCGCGTCGCCTCCGGGCTGGACTCGATGGTGCTGGGCGAAACCCAGATCCTGGGCCAGATCAAGGACGCCATCCGCACCGCCGACGAAGCGGGCGGCCTCGGCACCTACCTGCACCAGCTGTTCCAGCGCAGCTTCTCGGTGGCCAAGGAAGTGCGCAGCACGACCGAGATCGGCGCCCACAGCGTGTCGATGGCGGCCGCCGCCGTGCGCCTGTCGCAGCGCATCTTCGACAAGATCTCCGAGCAGAACGTGCTGTTCATCGGCGCCGGCGAAATGATCGAACTGTGCGCCACCCACTTCGCGGCGCAGAACCCGAAAACAATCACGGTGGCCAACCGCACCATGGAGCGCGGCGAAGCGCTGGCGCACCGCTTCAACGGCAAGGCCATGCGCCTGGCCGACCTGGGCAACCAGCTGCAGCAATTCGACATCGTGGTGTCCTGCACCGCCTCCTCGCTGCCGCTGATCGGCCTGGGCATGGTGGAACGCGCCATCAAGGCACGCCGCCACAAGCCGATGTTCATGGTCGACCTGGCCGTGCCGCGCGATATCGAACCGGAAGTGGGCCGCCTGAACGACGCCTTCCTGTACACCGTGGACGACCTGGGCAAGGTGGTGCAGACCGGCATGGAAAACCGCCAGGCCGCGGTGGCGCAAGCCGAAGCGATTATTGAGACCCGCGTGCAATCCTTCATGCACTGGATCGACGACCGCGCCGTGGTGCCGGTGATCCAGGGCCTGCAGGAAAACAGCGAGACGATCCGCCTGCTGGAACTGGAACGGGCGCGCAAGCTGCTCGCCAAGGGCGAATCGGTGGATGCGGTACTGGAAGCGCTGTCGCGCGGCCTGACCGCCAAGTTCATGCACGGCCCGCAGCAGGCGCTGCACCGCGCCCAGGGCGACGAACGCGCCCAGCTGGCCGAACTGCTGCCACAACTGTTCCGCGGCCGCCGTTAGCGCCGCCCTGCCCCGCCTGCCGCCCCTGCGCGGCGCCCCGTACTATCCCCCTCGAATACAGGACCGTATGAAACCATCAATGCTGGCCAAGCTGGACCAACTGGCAAACCGCCTGGTCGAACTGGACGAACTGCTGATGTCCGAAGGCGCGACATCGAATATGGACAGCTACCGCAAGATGACGCGCGAGCACAGCGAGCTGCAGCCGCTGGTGGCGCTGTACAAGGACTACCAGCAAGTGCTAGGCGATATCGACGACGCGCAAGCCATGCTGTCCGACCCGGACATGAAGGAATTCGCGCAGGAGGAAATCGAAGCCGGCAAGGCGCGCCTGGGCGGCCTGGAACTGGACTTGCAGAAGATGCTGCTGCCCAAGGATGAAAACGACGAGCGCAACATCTTCCTCGAAATCCGCGCCGGCACCGGCGGCGACGAATCGGCCCTGTTCGCCGGCGACCTGCTGCGCATGTACACCCGCTATGCCGAGCGCAACCGCTGGCAGGTGGAGATCGTCTCCGCCAGCGAGAGCGACCTGGGCGGCTACCGCGAAGTGATTGCCCGCATCATCGGCAACGGCGCGTACTCGAAATTGAAATTCGAATCCGGCGGCCACCGCGTCCAGCGCGTGCCGGCCACCGAGACCCAGGGCCGCATCCACACCTCCGCCTGCACCGTGGCGGTGATGCCCGAAGCGGACGAAGTGGAAGACGTGCACATCAACCCGGCCGACCTGCGCATCGACACCTACCGCGCCTCCGGCGCCGGCGGCCAGCACATCAACAAGACCGACTCCGCGGTGCGCATCACCCACCTGCCGACCGGCATCGTGGTCGAATGCCAGGACGACCGCTCCCAGCACAAGAACAAGGCCTCGGCCATGAAGGTGCTGGCCGCGCGCATCAAGGACGTGCAGCTGCGCGAACAGCAATCGAAAGAAGCGGCCACGCGCAAGAGCCTGATTGGCTCGGGCGACCGCAGCGAGCGCATCCGTACCTACAATTTCCCGCAAGGGCGCATGACCGACCACCGCATCAACCTGACGCTGTACAAGCTGGACATGATCATGGACGGCGACCTGGGCGAGCTGACCACCGCCCTCACCACCGAGCACCAGGCCGAGCAGCTCGCCGCCCTCGGCGACTAAGCCAAAATGTCCACTTCGGGGTCAGGAAGAAAAGTGGACATTTCAGGAAATGTCCACTTTTCTTCCTGACCCCGAAGTGGACATTTGTGCGAGAATTGGCCGGATTTTCAACCTGTTAAGTTTATGACGATGAGCAACCGTAACGTTCTGCTGGCAATTGCTGTGGTGAGCTTTGGCTTGATCGGGGCTGCGATGTATTTGCAGCATGTGCTGTACCTGATGCCTTGCCCGCTGTGCGTGATCCAGCGCTACCTGTTCATCGCGATCGGCTTGGCGGCGTTGGTGGGTGCCTTTACCAGCAAGCCTAAGCTGGCGGCCGGGGTCGGCTTGCTGGCGGCGCTGGGCGGCCTGGGCGTGGCGGGCAAGCAGCTGTATGTGCTGTCGCAGCCTAGCCTGTCGTGCGGCATCGACCCGATGGAAACCATGCTGAACAAAATCCCGACCGCGGAGTACCTGCCTTGGCTGTTCTACGCCGAAGGCCTGTGCCAGGATGCGACGGAGAAGTTCATGGGCCTGCAGATCCCGACCTGGGCCTTCATCTGGTTCGGTATCCTGGCAGTCGGCACGGCCTGGGCGCTGCTGCGCAAGCGCGCATGAGCATCGAGGTTGCGGCCGGCACCACGCTGGGCGCGCTGCAACGCGCGCCGCTGCTGGACCCGGTCGACCAGCGCATCCTGGTCTGCCACGCGCTGGGCATCAGCCGTACGGCGCTGATCACCCAGACCGAGCGCGCCCTCAGCGCCGAGGAGGCGGCCAGCGTCGCGGCCTTGCTGCAGCGCCGCGCCGATGGCGAGCCGGTGGCCTACATCGTCGGCCAGCGCGAGTTCTTCGGCCTGCCTTTTGAAACCACGCCTGCGGTCCTGATCCCGCGCCCGGACACCGAACTGCTGGTGGAACTGGCGCTGGAACGTTTGCCGCCCCGCGGCAAGGTGCTGGATATGGGCACCGGCAGCGGCGCCATTGCCGTGGCCATCGCCCACAACCGGCCCGATGCCGACGTGACCGCGCTCGATGTCAGCAACGATGCGCTGGCCGTGGCGGCGCGCAATGCGCAGCGTAACGGCGCCAGGGTGCGCTTCCTGCACAGCGACTGGTACGGCGCGGTGGCGGGCGAGCAGTTCGACCTGATCGTCTCCAACCCGCCCTATATCGCCGACGGCGACCGCCATTTGTCGGAGGGCGACCTGCGCTTCGAGCCAAGCGGCGCCCTGACCGACTTCGCCGACGGCCTGAGCGCCCTGCGCACCATCGTCGCCGGTGCGCCGGCGCACCTGGCGCCGGGCAGCTGGCTGCTGATGGAGCACGGCTACGACCAGGCGGCGGCGGTCCGCGGCCTGCTGGCCGGCGCGGGGTACACTGAGGTGCAAAGCTGGCAGGACCTGGCCGGGATCGAACGCGTCAGCGGCGGCCGCACACGGTAAAATGCGGCTTCCAGCCCCTTTTTTGGGGGGCTCGTACGCGCTTTTCGGTTTTCGGTTAATCTCGCACCCATCTTGATTTGCTGCAGCGGAAAGGAAGAGCAAATTGTCCAATCTATTGACACGCCGCCTGGCCCTTTTGGCCGACGATAAGCACCGTGCGGTGCTGGGCGGCGGCCTGCGCGGCATCGAACGGGAAACCCTGCGCGTGCAGCCCGATGGCCACCTGGCGCATACGCCGCATCCGCTGCCGCTGGGCTCCGCCCTGACCCACCCGCATATCACCACCGATTATGCCGAGACCCTGCTGGAGTTCATCACCCCGGCCGAACACGACATCGCTACGACGCTGGAGCGCCTCGAGGCGATCCACCGCTATAGCTATGCAAAGCTGGGCAATGAGCTGATCTGGAGCCAGTCCATGCCGTGCGAGCTGCCGGGCGAGGATGAAATCGAAATCGCCTGGTACGGCAAGTCCAACCTGGGCATGCTGAAACACGTCTACCGGCGCGGCCTGGCCCTGCGCTATGGCAAGGCGATGCAGTGCATCGCCGGCATCCACTACAACTACTCGCTGGACGAGCGCCTGTGGCGCATCCTGGCTGAAAACGAGGGCGCGACCCACATCGCACCCAAGGCCTACCAGTCGGAAGCCTACCTGGCCACCATCCGCAACTTCCGCCGCTATAGCTGGCTGCTGATGTATTTGTTCGGCGCCTCGCCGGCGCTGGCCGAAGGCTTCCTGCGCGGCCGCCCGCACAAGCTGGAAAAGCTGTCCGGCGATACGCTCTACCTGCCGTACGCCACCAGCCTGCGCATGAGCGACCTGGGTTACCAGAACGAGGCGCAATCCGGCCTGCACCCGCATGAGAACAGCCTGGATTCCTATGTAGCCACGCTGACCAAGGCGGTCAACCAGCCGTATGAACCGTACGCCAAAATCGGCACCAAGGTAAACGGCGAGTGGGTGCAGCTGTCCACCAACGTAATCCAGATCGAGAACGAGTACTACTCGACCATCCGCCCGAAACGCGTGATCAACACCGGCGAGCGCCCGATCCAGGCGCTGTGCAACCGCGGCGTGCAGTACATCGAAGTGCGCTGCATGGACGTCGACCCGTTCGAACCGGTCGGCATCAATGTGCAAACCGGCCGCTTCCTCGACGTGTTCCTGCTCTTTAGCGCGCTGGAAGAAAGCCCGCTGATCACGCCGGAGCACGGCGAACTGCTGGCGCGCAATTTCGCGCGCACCGTGAAGGAAGGCCGCCGCCCGGGCCTGACCCTGACCCGCGCAGGCGAAGAGGTCACGCTGAAGGAATGGGGCCTGGAACTGCTGGAGCGCTTCAAGCCGGTGGCGGAACTGCTGGACCGCGAACACGGCGGCCGCGAACACATGGCGGCGCTGGAAGCGCAGGCGGCCAAGCTGCATGATCCCGACATCACCCCGTCGGCACGCGTGCTGCAGGCGCTGCGCGAGAACGGCAAGTCCTTCACCGCCTTCGGCCTGCACCAGAGCGAGAAGCATGCGGCTTACTTCCGCAGCCATCCCGCCAGCGCGGAAGACGTGGCGCGCTTCGACGAAATGGCGCGCGTCTCGCTCGCCGAGCAGGAGGAGCTGGAACGCACGCAGACCGGCAGCTTCGACGATTACGTGGCGGCCTACCGCGCCAGCAACCTGTGCCCGAACCAGTGCACCTGACCCTTGCTCACCTTCTTTAACGAACAGCATACGAAGGAATTCGGCCTGCAGCATCGCGTCAGCGCGGTGCAGGCCGAGCTGGAACGGCGCGGCCTTGGCCAGATCGTTACCCCGCAAAGCGTGCCGTTGACGGCACTCGAACGCACCCACAGCCCGCGCTACCTTGCCTTCCTGCGCAATGCATGGAGCGAAGCGCCGGCCGCGGCGCGGGCGGGATCGGTCGTCACGCCGAACCAGCTGGCCGTGCGCACCATGCGCAACGATATCGAGCCGGACGACTTTTTCGCCCGGCTTGGCCTGTATTCGATGGATACCTTCACCGGCATCAGCGCCAGCACCTGGAGTGCGGCCAAAGGCGGCGCCGACTGCGCGGTGAATGCGGCGCATGCCTTGCGCGTCGGCGAGCGCGCCAGCTTCGTGCTGACGCAGCCGCAGGGACACCACGCCGGCGCGGATTTCTGCGGCGGCTACTGCTACCTGAACAACGCGGCGCTGGCGGCCCAGCACCTGCTGGACGACGGCTTGGGCAAAGTCGCCATCCTCGACCTCGACTACCAGCACGGCAACGGCGCGCAGGGCATCTTCTACGAGCGCGCCGACGTGCTGTGCCTGTCGATCCACGCCGACCCGCGCCAGACCTTCCCCTACTATTGCGGCCATGCCGACGAAACCGGCGCCGCCGCCGGGCAAGGTTATAACGTCAACCTGCCGCTGGCGCCCGGCGCCGATGCGCAAGCCTGGTTCGCCGCGCTGGAGACGGCCTGCCTGCGCCTGTCCATCTATCGGCCGGATGCGCTGGTGGTGGCGCTGGGTGGGAATATCTTCCAGGGCGAACAGCACGGCGGCTTTGGGCTGGCGCCGGCCGACTTCCTGCGCTTGGGCGAGCGCCTGGCCTGGCTGGGCGTGCCCACCACCTTCCAGCTGGAGGGCGGCACCCCGCTGCGCCAGCTGGGCACCAATATCGTCAACGTGCTGGAAGGCTTCGACTGCGCTGCCGCTTAACCGGGCAGCGCCAGCCGCGCTTCCAGGCCGCCGCCGTCGCGCTGGTGCAAGGTCAGGGAACCGCCCATGGCGGTCGCCAGCTGGCGCGCGATGGCCAGCCCCAGCCCGGTGCCGCCGGTCTCGCGGCTGCGTGAAGATTCCAGGCGCACGAACGGCTCAAACACCGCCTGCAGCGATTCCTGCGGAATACCCGGGCCGCGATCGAGGACGCTGATTTCAATACCGTCCCCGCTACCCGCCGCCGCGACGCGCACCTCCGCGCTGCCGCCGAACTTGAGCGCATTGTCGATCAGGTTGCCCAGCACGCGGCGCAGCGCCTGCGGCCGCGATTCCATGGCGCGGCCCACGGCGCCGTGCAGCGTGACCTGCTGGCCGGCATCGGTATAGTCATGCACCATGCTGTCCAAGAGCGCATCGGGATCGATGCGGGTCGGCGCCTCGCTGGTGCCGTGCAGGGTACGCGCATATGCCACGCCTTCTTTCACCAGCTGCTCCATGGCCTGCAGGTCCTGCCGCAAGCGCGCCTGCTGCGGCTCATCATCCATCATATCGACGCGCAAGCGCATGCGTGTGATCGGCGTCTGCAAATCATGCGAGATCGACGCCAGGATCTGGATGCGTTCCGCCATATAGCCCGCAATGCGCTGCTGCATGGCGTTGAAGGCGCGCGCCGCGCGCGCCACCTCGGACGGCCCGCTTTCCGGCAGGTGGGCGCCCTGCATATCCGGCCCCAGTGCATCGGCCGCCTGCGCCAGCTGTTCCAAAGGCCGCGTCGCCAGGCGCACCGCCAGCCAGCAGCACAGCGCAAACACCGCCAGCTGCGCCGCCATCAACGCGCCGAACCAGGGCGACATCGGCACGCTGCGCATGGGGCGGAAGTCGATCGTCAGCGGCATGCCGTCGCTCAGGGTCAGGTGCACCTGGTAGCGCTCCATTGCGCCCGGAATGGCATGCACGGTCAGCTTGTACTGCTTGCCGATGCCCTCCTCAAATGAACGCACCGCGTTGGCCTGCAGCTGGTCCAGGTGCGGCAGCGATTCATCGCATGCCTCCAGCCGGAACTCGTAGCTGCGGCGCGCCAGGCGCGGCAACCACTCGGCGCGCTGCGCCGCCGGCAAGGCATCGAGCAGCGCCACCGAGGTGGCGACCTCGCGCTCGATATAGCCCATCATCATATTGGTGGTGGCCTCGTTGCGCTCGCGCATGGTGAGCCAGAACGACAGGCCCTGCGCCACCGCCACGCCCAGGCACAGCAGCAAGGCAAGGCGCGCGAACAGGCTGCGCGGCCAGCGCAGGCGCATCATGGCTCGCCTGCCGCCAGCGTGACGGCGGCGGAGAATACGTAGCCCTCGCTGCGCAATGTCTTGATATAGCGCGGCTCGCGCGCCGTATCGCGCAGGCGCTGGCGCACGCGGCTCACCAGCAGGTCGATCGAACGGTCGAACTGGTCGGCATTGCGGCCCTGGGTCAGGTTCAGCAGCTGGTCGCGCGTCAGCACGCGCTGCGGATGGTCGAGGAAGACGCGCAGCAAACGGTACTCGGCGCCGCTCAGGGCCACCTGCGTGCCGTCCGCATCGAGCAGGTGGCGCGCCACCGTATCCAGGCGCCAGTCGCCGAAGGCCAGCATCGGCACGCTCTCGTTCACCTGCATGTTCGGCGGCAGCATGCGTGTGCGGCGCAGCACGGCATTGATGCGCGCCAGCAGCTCGCGCACGGCGAAAGGCTTGGGCAGGTAATCGTCCGCGCCCATCTCGAGGCCGATGATGCGGTCGGTTTCCTCGTTGCGCGCGGTGAGCATCAGCACCGGGATCGCCTTGTGCTTGCCGGCGCGCAGGTCGCGGCACAAGGTCAGGCCGTCCTCGCCGGGCAGCATCAGGTCCAGCACGATCAGGTCGGGCGTATCGTCTTCAACGATGCTGCGCATCTGGCGCCCGTTGGCCGCCAGAGAAGCGCGCAAGCCGTTCTTTTGCAGGTAGGCGCCGATCAACTCGCGGATATCGCGGTCATCGTCGACGATCAGGATGTGGTCAGGATTTTCCATGAGCCCATGATACCCAATGCCGGGCAGGGATTTGTATCCCAGTGTGTACAGGCCGCGCAGCGACACAAAACATTGCACACCGGCCCCTGGCGCGACATATGCCAGATACCTGCCGGCGGTCCAATAGCGTCATGCCAAAACACGGAGCCCGCCATGATTAACCCGCTTGACACACCGCTCGCCTTCCTCGCAGGCCTGCTGACCATCGCCTCGCCGTGCGTGCTGCCGGTGCTGCCCATCCTGCTCGGTACCGGCGTCAACCAGGGCGACCGGCGCCGCCCGTTGCTCATCATCGCCGGCTTTGTGCTGAGCTTCGCCAGTTTCGCCATGCTGCTGGGCGTCGTTTCCGCCGCCGTCGAAGTGGCGCAGGAAGTGCTGCGCAACACCGCCCTCGCCCTGCTCGCGCTATCCGGCCTGCTGCGCGCCTGGCCCGCGCCCTACGCCTGGCTGGTTGCACGCCTGCCGGGACGCAGCGCCAGCACCCCGCGCCGCGACGACGGCAGCCACGGCGCCGCCTTCCTGCTCGGCGTCTCGCTGGGCGCGGTGTGGACGCCCTGCGCCGGCCCGGTGCTGGCCTCCATCCTCGTGCTGGTGGTGAAGGCACAGGACCCGGCCTGGTCCGCCCTGCTGCTCACCCTGTACGCCCTGGGCGCCGCCGTGCCCATGCTTGGGATTATGTACGGCGGCCAGTACGCCACCCAGCGCGTGCGCTCCGTGGCGCGCCACGCCCAGCGCCTGCAACAAGCCTTCGGCGTGCTGGTGGTACTGACCGCCGCCGCCATTTACCTGCAATACGACACCCTGGCCTATGCCTGGGCCGCACAACACCTCCCCACCCTGAAAGGACTGTAACCATGAAGAATTACCTGAAACTCCTCACCGCCGCCGCGCTGCTGGCCGGCGCAGGAGCCGCCTCGGCCGCCCCTGCCACCGCACCCGAGTTCAGCGGCATCAAGCAATGGCTGAACAGCGAACCGCTGACCATGAAACAGCTGCGCGGCAAGGTCGTGCTGATCGACTTCTGGACCTACGACTGCATCAACTGCATCAACACCCTGCCCCATGTCGTGAAATGGCACGACAAGTACAAGGACAAAGGGTTGGTCGTGGTCGGCGTGCACACCCCGGAATACGCCTTCGAACGCAAGACCGACAACGTGCGCGCCGCCTTGAAGCGCTTCGACATACGCTATCCAGTCGCCCAGGACAACGGCTATGAAACCTGGAACGCCTATGGCAACCGCTACTGGCCGGCTTTCTATTTGGTCAACAAAAAGGGCCGGGTGGTGTACACCCACTTTGGCGAAGGCCAGTACGAGCAAACCGAGGCCAAGATCCAGCAACTGCTGGCGCAAGGCGAGTGAGTGCATGATGCGCGAAAAATTTTTCAAAAATCGCTTGCAATTAAATCGCACACTATCTATAGTGTGCACATGGGCAGCACAAATCGCCCGGAAAACTGGAAATACATAGCACACTAGTTAATCGCTCACTATAAAGGAAACTTATCATGGCAAAGATCTCCAACGTCCTGTACCGCGCAAATGCAACCTCCACCGGCGGCCGCGAAGGCAAATCCGTCTCCAGCGACGGCGCCCTGGACGTCAAGCTGACCACCCCGAAAGAGCTGGGCGGCAATGGCGCCTTCGGCACCAACCCAGAGCAGCTGTTCGCAGCCGGCTACTCGGCCTGCTTCATCGGCGCGATGAAATTCGTTGGCGGCCGCGACAAGATTGCCGTCCCGGCGGACGTATCGATCAATGCCACCGTTGGCATCGGCCAGATCGAAGGCGGCTTCGGCATCGAAGTCGAACTGAAGATCTCCCTGCCAGGCCTGGACCGCGCCACTGCGGAAAAACTGGTGAACGCCGCCCACCTGGTCTGCCCGTACTCGAACGCGACCCGCGGCAACATCGACGTCACCCTGACTATCGTATAAACAAGCAAGGGCACGGCGGCCAAAGCGGCCGTGCCCACCTTCAAGGAGCAAGATCATGAAAGCCATTGCAACCGTTATCGCCGCCCTGGCGCTCAGCACCACCGCTTATGCCGCCCCCAACAGCGGCGAAGGCTACCAAGCCGACAGCAGTTTCGTCTCCACCAAGACCCGCGCCGAAGTGAAGGCAGAGACCGTTGCCGCCCTGCGCCGCGGCGAGATCCTGCACGGCGAAGAATACCCGCGCAGCGTCACCCTCCCCGGCAGCGCCAAGACCCGCGCCGAAGTGAAAGCCGAACTCGCCGCCGCCCTGCGCCAAGGCGAAATCCGCCACGAACAGTAAAAATTCGGGGTCAAAATTCGGGGTCAGGTCTGACAATCGGACACGCAGACTAGTTGTTTGATCTTTCTCAATACGCAAAATCGGTAGAATTTGCGTATTGAGGAAGATCAAAGAGTTGGTCTGCGTGTCCGATTGTCAGACCTGACCCCGAATTTTGAGGTGAATATGATTGAGTGGCAGTGGCTGGACTTTGCGAGCATTCCGAACGCGGACCTGTATGAGGTGCTGCGCCAGCGGCAGGAGGTCTTCGTGATCGAACAGCAGTGCTTTTACTCGGATATGGATGGCTTCGACCAGGGTGCTTTCCATTTGCTGGGCTGGTCTGAGCTTGGGGGCAGGCGCTCCTTGGTGGCCTATCTGCGCTGTATCGCGCCTGGTATCAAGTACCCGGAGATGTCGCTGGGCCGTGTGCTGACTTCGCAGGCTGCGCGCGGTAGCGGAGCCGGGCGGCAGTTGATCGCAGAGGGAATCCGCCGTGCGGAAGCGCTGCATCCGGGTCACCGCATCCGCATCGGCGCCCAGGCCCACCTGGAGAAGTTTTATGGCAGCTTCGGCTTCCAGGCAGTAGGGGAGCCGTATGATGAGGATGGCATCCCGCACTTGGAGATGCTGCGGTAAACGAAAAAAGCGGCCTATACACTGTATAGGCCGCTTTTCTTTTCACGAAGTCCGTTTAGGGGTTAACCGTGAGCACTTCGATATCGAAGATCAACGCGGAGTTGGCTGGAATGCTGCCCTGCGCATTGGCACCGTAAGCCAGGTTGGCCGGGATGATCAGCGTGCGCTTGCCGCCGGCTCGCACGCCAATCAGGCCCTGGCTCCAGCCGGCAATTACACCCTCGCTCAGTTTCTTCACTTCGAGCGCGTTGCCGCTCGCGAGCGACGTTTCGAACCTGAGGCCGCGCTTGTCGGTCACGCTGTCGTTGTACAGGTAGCCGGTGTAATGCACGGTCAGGCGGTCCGTGGCGGCAGCCTCGCGGGTGCCGGTACCAACCCGGGTGTCGATCTTGGTGAAGGCTGGTTGCACGGTCGAGACCGGTGGGGTGGTCACCAGGCTGGTCAGTTCAATGTCGTACACCACGGCGGTGTGGGCCGGAACCAGGATGGTGCCGGGCACGTCTTCGCGGCCGCGGAAGCTGTAGGCCATGCCGCTTGGGATCAGCAGGGTGCGCTTGCCGCCGACTTTCATGCCGAGGATGCCTTGCTCCCAGCCGGGGATGCGGCTGTTGACGCCCAGCAGGAAGGTGAATGGCGCGCCGGTGCCGGTGGTTTCAAATTGGGCGCCTTTCTTGTCGGCTTTGGTTTCGTCGTACAGGTAGCCGGTGTAACGGATGCCGACCAGGTGGTTGGCGGCGGCTTCGGTGCCAGTGCCGACCGTGGTGTCGGTCTTGGTGAAAAGCGGCTGCGGTGGGAGGTTGGTCGGGACCGTGGCGATGGAGAGCATGGTCATTTCATATACGACGGCGGTGTCGGCCGGAACCAGGGTCTTGCCATCCTTGACCAGGCCTGCCGCGCCAAACGCCATGCTGGCAGGAATCAGCAGCTTGCGCTTGCCGCCGACCTTCATGCCGAGCAGGCCTTTGTCCCAGCCGACCAGGCGGGTGGTGCCAAAGCCAAGCGACATGGCGGCTGGAATACCGTTCGTTGATTCAAACTGCGCGCCTTTGTTGCCGTCTTTGTTGGCGTCGTACAGCCAGCCTTCGTACGTCACCGTGACCAGGTCGCCGGCAGCGGCGACGCGGGTGCCGCTGCCGCCATCGATATCTTCCCATTTGAAGGCTGGCTGCGGTGGCGTTGGGGTGGTGGTGGTGTCATTGGCGCCACCGCCGCAGGCAGCCAGGATTGCTGCACAGGCCAGCGCGGCCATTACTTTGTACATCGAAATCTTCATCTCGGTCTTGCCTATTTGTCAGGTGAGTCGGGGTAACGGTTCGGAAGTTTATCAGACCGTCACCCCTCCTCCCCAGCTGACATACTCGGTTACATTTAAATTTCCACCTGGGTGCCCAGTTCGATCACGCGGTTGGGCGGAATCTGGTAGTAGTCGGCCGCGGCGCGGGCGTTGCGCGACATGGCGACGAACAGGTGCTCGCGCCATGGCGCCATGCCGGCGCCGGGCGAGGAGATCACGGTCTGGCGGGCGATGAAGAAGGAGGTTTCCATCATCTCGAACTTCAGGCCCTTGGCCTCGCACAGCGCCATGATGGCGGGCATGTCGGGCTCGTCCTTGAAGCCGTAGTGCACGTTGATCTGGTAGCACTCGTGGCCCAGGGCGGTGACGCGCACCTGCTCTTCGGGCGCGACATACGGTTCTTCCACGATGTGCACGGTGAAGAAGACCACGCGTTCGTGCAGCACCTTGTTGTGCGACAGGTTGTGCAGCAGGGCGTGCGGTACGCCGTCGCTTTCGCCGCGCAGGAAGACGGCGGTGCCGGGCACGCGGGTGGGCGGCGCCATGAACAGGGAGTTCAGGAAATCTTCCAGTGGGATGGCGTGCTTTTCCAGGTTCTTGAACACCAGCTCGCGCCCGGTGCGCCAGGTGAGCATGGTGGTGAACAGGGCGGTGCCGAGCAGCAGCGGGAACCAGCCGCCGTGGAACAGCTTCAGCGCGGAGGACGAGAACAGCATGATGTCCATCAGGATGAAGAAGCCGGTGGCGCCGAAGCACACTACCAGCGGCAGGTGCCAGCGGTAGCGGATCACGAAGAAGGTGAGGATGGTGGTGGCGAACATGGTCGCGGTGACGGCGATGCCGTAGGCGCCGGCCAGGTCGTCCGAGTTCTGGAAGCCGACCACGGCGATCAGCACCACGATCAGCTGCAGCCAGTTGACCACCGGGATGTAAATCTGGCCCATCTCGCTTTCCGAGGTGTGCTGCACGCGCATGCGCGGCAGCATGCCAAGCGCGATGGCTTGCTTGGTCATCGAGAAGGTGCCGGAGATGGTGGCCTGCGAGGCGATCACGGCGGCGGCGGTGGACAGCACGACCAGCGGGTACACGCTCCAGGCGCCAAGCTGGTTGTAGAAGGGGTTGCTGATCGCTTCCGGATTGCGGATCAGCAGCGCGCCCTGGCCCAGGTAATTCAACACGAGGGCCGGGAAGGCGACCCAGAACCAGGCCAGGCGGATCGGGCCTTTGCCGAAGTGGCCCATGTCGGCGTACAGCGCTTCGGCGCCGGTAATCGCCAGCACCACGGCGCCCAGGGCGACGAAGGCGATGAAGCCGTTCTCGCGCATGAACACGGCGGCATGGTAGGGGTTGAGCGCTTCCAGGATGGCTGGGGTTTCAACGATATTGATCACGCCCATGATGGCCAGCGCGGCAAACCAGAGCGTCATGATGGGGCCGAAGAAGCGGCCGATGCCGGCGGTACCGTGGCGCTGCACCGAGTACAGCGTGACCAGCACGACGATGGTCAGCGGCACCACCCATTTTTCCAGCGCGGGGGCGGCCACTTCCAGGCCTTCGATCGCACCCAGCACGGAAATGGCCGGGGTGATCACGGAGTCGCCGTAGAACATGGTGGCGCCGAAGGTGCCGATCAGGAGCAGGGGGAAGTGCCATTTCGGCGCGGCCTTGTGCACGGAGTTCAGGGCCAGCGCCATCAGGGCCATGATGCCGCCTTCGCCGCGGTTGTCGGCGCGCAGCACCAGGCTGACGTACTTGAGCGAGACGATCAGCGCCAGGCTCCAGAAAATCAGGGAAATGATGCCCAGCAGGTTGGCCTGGTTGAGCGCCAGGCCATGGGAAGGATCGAAGACGGTTTTGAGGGTATAGAGCGGGCTGGTGCCGATATCGCCATAGACAATGCCAATGGCTGCCAGCGTCAGTGCCGCTACGCTGCTTTTCTTATGTTGTGACAAGATTTCACCCAAATGTGTTTTGGTGCATCGCACAATAGGCCAAGCTTAGGCCAATTGCAAGTTTTTCGGCGGCCGGTGCAAAAACCGCGAATGTGCTATTTTCCTCCTTTACGGAAAGAAAATCATGCAAATCAGTAAAGCCAGTAGCGCCGACGCGCCACAGCTCTTCGCGGTCTGGGAAGCCGCCGTACGTGCCACCCACGATTTCCTCAATGAAACCGACATCCAGCGCCTGGTGCCCCTGGTGCGTGAGCTGATGAGCAGCTACGCGCCAATTTACTGCCTGCGCGATGAGTCGGGCGCACCTTTTGCGTTCCTCGGGGCGGCCAACGGCGAGATCGACATGCTGTTCGTGGCGCCCGGGCGCCGCGGCGGCGGCGCCGGCCGCGCACTGGCCGAGTTTGCCCGCTCCACGCTGGGCGCGCGTAAAGTCAGCGTGAACGAGCAAAATGCCCAGGCAGTGGGCTTTTATGCGCACCTGGGCTTTCGCACCGTCGGCCGTTCGCCGCTGGACGGCCAGGGCCAGCCCTTCCCGCTCCTGCATATGGAGCTGGCATGAAGACCGGCATGCTGTACGCCGCCGGGGCGTTCCTGTCCTGGGGCCTGTTCCCCCTCTATTTCCATGCTATCAAGGATGTGCCGGCGTCCGAGATCCTGGCCCACCGCATGGCCTGGTCGCTGGTGTTCCTGATGCTGGTCCTGCTGGTGCGGCGCCAGTGGAAGTGGCTGCCGCAAGTGATGCGCCAGCCGAAAGTGGTGGCCAGCTTTGTCGCCAGCGCTTTCCTGCTGAGTGCCAACTGGTTTGTGTATATCTGGGCGGTCAACAACGGCCATGTGGTCGATGCCAGCCTGGGCTACTTCATCAATCCCCTGGTCAATGTGCTGCTGGGCATGCTGGTGCTGAAAGAGAAGCTGCGCCGCGGCCAGTGGCTGGCCATCGCCGTGGCCGCGACGGGCGTGGCCTGGCTGACCTGGCAGGCGGGCCAGGTGCCGTATATTGCGCTGGTGCTGGCACTGAGCTTCGGTGCGTATGGCTTGCTGCGTAAAACAGCCGCGCTGGCGGCGCTGGAAGGCCTGTCGTTCGAGACCCTGATCCTGTTCCCGCTGGCGGTGGCTTACCTGGGCTGGCTGGTGTTCCATGGCCAGAGCGTGTTCGTGAATGCCGAGTCGGATACCACGCGCTGGCTGCTGGCGGCGGCCGGCCCGACCACGGCGATTCCTTTGCTGCTGTTTGCGGCGGGCGCGCGCCGTATCCCGATGTCGGTGCTGGGCATGCTGCAGTACATGTCGCCTTCGCTGCAGATGCTGCTCGGCGTGTGGGTGTTCCACGAAGCGTTTTCTTCCAATCGCCTGGTGGGCTTCCTGTTCATCTGGGGCGCGCTGGCAATTTACATGCTGGAGGGCTGGCTGAGCAGCCGGAAAATGTCGAATGCTTAACGTCGGCAATTTTTACAACTTGCTAAATGAAACACGTTAACTTCCCTGTCACAAACTAAATTTCCTCTTAGAATCAAGCACTTGATCTCCCCGGCACGTGAATTGCTTTTGTTGTCGCAATTGACATTAAATTGACCAGGAGGAAATCAATGGCGTTCAAAAAGGTACTCGCGGGCGTGGCGGTCTTGATCGGCGCTGCCTCGGCGCAAGCGGCGCCCATTAGTTTGTCGACCACCCTGGCGCTGGGCGACCATCTGCACCTGGGCCAGAACAAATCCTTGCAGTTGAACGTCAACAGCCTGCTGGCGGGCCTGGGGCTGGGCAGCAGCAGCATCACGTCGGGCACCTTGACTGTGCTGGGCGATTCGCAGGGCGTGTTCGGTTTTGCCGGCTTCGACGCGTCGGGCTACGTACAAACCGACAGCAACCAGCGCGCGACGCGCGTCTGCCTGCCCTTCCTCGGCTGCCGCAACCGCACCGTGACCGATACCTACAACACGGCCGACATGACCATGCATTACATGGACATGGTGGCCGATACCATGCGGGTGCGCGTGGGTAATAGTGTCGGCTCCGACAGCGCCGACTGGCATGAGCAATACGGTGACTATGGCGCAGCGAAGCAGGATTTTGTGCTGGGCACCAATGCGACCGGGCTGCATTATTACAGTCACCGCAACCGCGATCACCAGGGCGGTTACAGCGGCGCGCTCAGCGTGAACCTGGCGCTGGACGCGGTGGCTTTGGGCGACCTGGGCAGCGATGGCGTGCTGGGCCTGAACATTTGGTCGGCGCTGGGCCATTTTGATATCAACAGCGTGCGCCTGGATTTCACGGTGGAAAAGTCGGGCGGCGGCTCGACGGATATACCCTTGCCAGGCAGCCTGTTGCTGACAGGCCTGGGCCTGGCCGCGCTGGCGCGCAGCCGGCGCGTGTCGGAAAACTTTACACCATTATCAAAGTAAAAACATAATTTTCTCTTAGGAATTTTAAATTTCTCCCGTGAAAACAAGAACTTAAGCAAGATTGATTGCCGTTTGGCATGATCCTTGCTTCTTTCCTGGCTCCATCACGGGAGAAAAATAATGGTAAGCAACAAATTCCTGGCAGGTATCGCCGCTTTGGTAATCTCGGTCTGCGCGCAAGCCGCACCGGTGTCCCTGACCAGCAATGTTTCGGCAAGCGGCCAGCTGTCCCAGAGCCAGGGCAAATGGTTCGATTTCAACGTCAACAGCCTGCTCGGTGGTAAAAGCCTGGACAGCAATTCCATCCTCTCCGGTGTACTGACCGTTTCGGCCTACTCGAAAGCGGCGCTGGTGTACGACGGGTTCACCTTCGACGGCCGTGAAACGACGACGGTCACCCGCCCCAAGCCGGGCAATTGCAACAACGTGAACTGCTCGGTGGTCGATGTCACCAAGACCGACTACTACACGTATAAGTACAAGGACGATGTCGCCGACACGATGTGGATCCTGGCGGGCAACACCTGGGCCTACGATATGGCCGACCTGCAAACCTCGACCTCCGCTTACGAGCGCGATGCCAACCCATGGTACAAGAGCGGCAACGACCGCCAGGGCTGGACCAAGTACTACGATAGCGAGCGCACCTCGCAGACTTCGTACAGCGGTAACCTGAGCGTTTCCATGGCGCTGGACGCCAAGGCGCTGGCCGACCTGACCAAGGATGGCATCCTCAGCTTCTACGTCTACGATGCCTGGGGCAAGTTCGACCTGAACGGCTTCAAGCTGGACCTGCTGGCACAGCAGCTCTCGACCCCGGCCGACGGCAAGGCGCCTGCTTCGGTACCGGTGCCGACCAGCCTGCTGCTGACCGGCCTGGGCCTGGCGGCCCTGGCCACCATGCGCCGCCGCAAGGCTTAAACGCCGCCCGCGCATGCGCAAGAAACCCGGCCCGGCGCCGGGTTTTTTTATCGCCTGGCGCAATGCGCTAAACTACCGCGACGACGGCTTTTATCGTATGCTGTCGCCCTTCCAAACGAATCGACAAGAACGCATACCGTGGCCAATTACGTCTATACCATGAACCGCGTGGGCAAGATCGTCCCACCGAAACGCCAGATCCTTAAAGACATCTCGCTGTCCTTCTTCCCGGGCGCAAAGATTGGCGTGCTGGGCCTGAACGGCTCCGGCAAATCCACCCTGCTGAAAATCATGGCGGGCATCGATACCGATATCCAGGGCGAAGCGCGCCCCATGCCGGGCCTGAACATCGGCTACCTGCCGCAGGAGCCGCAGCTGGATCCTGAAAAAACCGTGCGTGAAGAGGTGGAGTCCGGCCTGGGCGAAGCTTTCTCCGCCCAATCGCAACTGGAAGCCGTATACGCGGCCTACGCCGAGCCGGACGCGGACTTCGACGCGCTGGCGAAAGAGCAGGAGCGCCTGGAAGCCATCATCGCGGCGGCCGACGGCGGCAACCTGAACCTGCAGCTGGAAATGGCGGCCGATGCGCTGCGCCTGCCGCCGTGGGAACAGAAGATCGGCGTGCTGTCCGGCGGTGAAAAGCGCCGCGTGGCGCTGTGCAAGCTGCTGCTGTCCAAGCCTGACATGCTGCTGCTGGACGAGCCGACCAACCACCTGGATGCGGAATCGGTCGAGTGGCTGGAGCAGTTCCTGGTGCGCTTCCCGGGCACTGTGGTCGGCATTACCCACGACCGCTACTTCCTGGACAACGCGGCGGAATGGATCCTGGAACTGGACCGCGGCCATGGCATCCCGTGGAAGGGCAACTACTCTTCCTGGCTGGAGCAGAAGGAAGCCCGCCTGAAGCAGGAAGAAGCGACCGAATCGGCGCGCCAGAAGGCGCTGGCGAAGGAACTGGAGTGGGCACGCCAGAATCCGAAGGCACGCCAGGCCAAGTCTAAGGCCCGTATGGCGCGCTTCAATGAGCTGAGCGAATACGAATACCAGAAGCGCAACGAGACCCAGGAGATCTTCATCCCTGTCGCCGAGCGCCTGGGTAACGATGTGATCGAGTTCAAGAACGTGACGAAATCGTTCGGCGACCGCCTGCTGATCGACAACCTGTCCTTCATCATCCCGCCGGGCGCGATCGTCGGCATCATCGGTCCGAACGGCGCCGGTAAGTCGACCCTGTTCAAGATGATCGCTGGCCTGGAGCAGCCGGACAGCGGCGAAGTGGTGATCGGCAAGACCGCCAAGATTTCGCTGGTGGACCAGAGCCGCGACAAGCTGGATAACGAGAAGACCGTGTTCGAGGCCGTGTCCGGCGGCGCCGACATCCTCAGCGTGGGCCGCTTCGAAATGCCGTCGCGCGCTTATGTGGGCCGCTTCAACTTCAAGGGCTCGGACCAGCAGAAGATCGTGGGCAACCTGTCCGGTGGTGAACGTGGCCGCCTGCACCTGGCCAAGACCCTGCTGATGGGCGGCAACGTGCTGCTGCTGGACGAACCGTCCAACGACCTGGACGTGGAAACCCTGCGTGCGCTGGAAGATGCGCTGCTGGAATTCGCCGGTTCGTGCATGGTGATTTCGCACGATCGCTGGTTCCTGGACCGTATCGCGACCCATATCCTGGCCTTCGAGGGCGATTCGCAGGTGACCTTCTTTGCCGGTAACTACCAGGAGTATGAGGCCGACAAGAAGAAGCGCCTGGGTGAGGAAGGCGCCAAGCCTAAGCGCATCCGTTATAAGCCGCTGCACGGCTAAACCCGGCAGATCGGGTCTGACCCAAGGGTCAGACCCCGGCATGCCGAAGCCGCTGGCTGCAAGATCATACAGGGTCAGGCCCTTGGGCCTGACCCTGGTTTACCGGGGTAAAAATATGCGCAAACAATTCCTGTGCGCCCTGCTGCTAGCCAGCGCCGGCGTGATTGCCCAAGAAGCTCCCCTCAACAAACTCAGCTGGCTGGCCGGCTGCTGGTCCCATACGGGCGCCGAAGCCGGCTCCATGGAAATGTGGACCCTCCCTGCCGGCGGCACCATGCTCGGCATTGCCCGTACGGTAAAGAACGGCAAGACCGTCGAGTGGGAACACACCATGATCCGCGAAACCGAACCGGGCAAATGGTCCTACGTGGCCAAACCCAGCCGGCAACCGGAGGCATCTTTCCCGATCAAGTCGATCAGCGACGAGGAAGTGGTGTTCGAGAACCCGCAGCATGACTTCCCGCAGCGGATCATTTACAAGCGCGATGGAACAGATGGGCTGAAGGCCCGGATTGAAGGCGTCTCGAAGGGCAAACAGAAAGCCTTCGATTACCCGATGACGCGGACGCAATGTCCGGCAGGCAGGTGAGGCGGGCACAAGGACTTTGGCAGCGCAAGGCTGCCGCAGTCGCACCCGGCCTCGATCGGCACTTTGCGGGGGGAAGCAGCTAAGCCGCCCTCCCCCTCGGTTTAGAAGCTGGCTTTCACGCCCAGGCTGACCGCGCCTTTGCGGCGGCCCTGTTCGTTGTCGTTCTTGCCGTAGTGTTCGTATTCCACCACGCCCGACACTTTCTCGGTGAACGCGTACTCTGCGCCAACTGCCGCGTACAGCGCGTTACGGCTGCTATCGCCACGGTATGCTACGGCCAGGCCGGTCGCGTTCACGTCATTCTTGTTGTGCGCAACGCCCAGCTTGCCGGTCAGCGCCAGTTGCTGGTTGATCGGGAAGCTGCCCTTGCCCGCCAGGTAGAAGGACTTGGCATCGCTTTCGATACGGCCATTGGCGCCGCCTACGGTGTAGCTGTAGTCGGACTTGCCGAAGTCGGTGTAGCCGGCTTCCACGCCCCAGGTCTTGTCCAGCTGCACGCCGCCGTAGATCTTGCCACCCCATTCGTTCGACTTGCGGTCGCCGTTGGTGGTGTCATTGGCTGCGTTGTACTTGTGCTGGCTGGAAACCACGCCGACGCCGACGTAAGGTTTCAGTTCTTGGGCCTGGACCGAAGCGGCACCCAGGGTCAGGGCGGAAGTGATGAGGGCGAATGCAATTTTCTTCATTTTCGTGATCTTTCAGCAAAGTTAAGGTTGGTCTTGCTTGGGATCGCGCTTCATCTCTGGAAGTGCGATGGAAAGCACGATAACACTGCCAAAACATCAAGGGGGAGACGAACTGGTAAGAATTGTATGAGTTTGTAAGTGACCTTGAATTGCCACTGTTCACCCCAAAATGGCCGAACTTGCCTTCAATTGCGACCCGTCAGATGAGGCGGAAGGTAAGGTTGATGCGCGGCCCGCAGGGCTTGCGCTCCTTGTTGATGCCGTGCCGCCAGCAATGCTGGAGCTTTCCCGCCATTAGCAGCAGGCTGCCATCCGTTAGGTCCAGTTTGACGGTTTTTGCCTGCTTTTTATGCTTGAGGATGAAGGTGCGGGTGGCGCCGAAGCTGACCGAGGCGATGGCGGGCTGCGGCCCCAGCTCAGGCTCGTCGTCGCTGTGGAATCCCATGCTGTCCTGCTCGTTGCGGTAGTAATTCAGCAGCACGCTGTTAAAGCGCCGCCCGCTGGCCAGTTCGATGGCGCGCTTGATTTCCAGCTGAAGCGGCGTGAACGGCAGGGGCTCGAAAGTGCGGCCGGAATAGGTGTAGCGCGCCTCGCCGTACCAGGCGCTCAGGCGCGGCTGGGCGACTTCGCGGCCGAACAGGAAGATGGTTTCCGCCTTCCAGGCCGTTTCCTCGAGCAGGCGCTGCATGACGGCGCCATTGTCCAGCGCCAGCGGCAGCTGCTGCATGAAATACAGCTCGCCGTCCTCGATCGGGATCGGCAGCAATTCAGGCTCGGCGGAAAAAAGGTCCATAAGCGTTATCATACTAGGATGAAGAAACGTCAATTCCTCGGCGCCGTGGCAGCGGCCGGCGCCATCCCCGCCTTTGGCGCCGCTGCCCCCAAGAGCGCCGCGCGCGGCCCTGCCCTGCTGACCGTCAGCGGCGCGATCGCCAAGCCCAACCGCGGCAGTTTCGACCGCGTGGCGGACCAGATGATGCATCGCCAGCGCCTGAGCTTTGACAAGGCCTTTGTCTTCGACTTCGCGGCCATGACCGCGCTGCCTGCCGTGACCATCAAGCCGACGCTGGAATACGATGCGCGGCCGCATACCCTGTCAGGCCCCTTGCTGGTGGACGTGCTGAAAGCGGCAGGCGCGCAAACGAACGACAGCAGCAATATCGTGCTGCGTGCGGTGGATGGCTATGCGGTGGCGGTGACGCTGGCGCGCATCAAGGCGCAGCGCTATATCGTGGCGACGCACCTGGACGGCGCGCCGATGGCGCTGGGCGGACTCGGCCCGTTATGGGCGATTTACGATGCGGATCGGGTGCCGGAAATGGCGAGCCGGCCCGTGGGCGAGCGCTTCAGCACCTGCCCCTGGGCCCTGTATCACATCGACGTTCAGGCGTAAGCTTCGGCCAGCGACATCACGCGTGGGGTGATGGCGACGCCGATGTCGCCGAATATCTTGTTGATGATGGCCATATTGGCTTCGGCCTCGTCGGCTTTCCAACCGTTGAACAGGTCGGTGCCGTCTTTCTGGAAGTGCAGGTCGAGCACCTTGCCGCGGTCTTTGTGGGTGTAGCCGGAGCTGTGCACCTGCTTGAAACCGCCCGCTGCCAGTGCTTCCAGCACGGCGGTTGGCGGATTATCCGGGTCGGTTGCCATGTATACGCCGAAAGTCTTGCCAGGCGGTTTGGCGGCGATATCAACTTCGTAGATGCCAGGCGCCTTGGTGACAGACGTGGATTTCAAAAATAACATAGCGTTCCCCTAGAACTGTGTGTGGCTTTTCCCAAGTGAGCTAGCTTATTGCTAACGGCCAATTTTGTCACCCGTCGGGGCTAAGTTTTTGCTCCATTCCAACAAAAAAAGTCCGGCAAAAAGGCTTTAGCTGTTCTTGAACTATATTTTTTGCCCTGCTGATTTGCAAGGCTTTAGTGGCTCCAGTAATTAGTTAGGAGTCCTTGACAATTTAATCCTTGGCCTTATACTTGGTACATGGACACGACTTCCGCCCGCATTATCTCCGCAATCTCCCGCATCGGCAGCGTGCTGCGTTCGGGCATGTGGGAATTTGCGACCAGCGAAAACCTGAATCCGGCCCAGGCCGAGATCCTGCAACTGTTGTATAACCGCGCGCCGCAGGGCGTGCGCTTGTCGTGGCTGGCGCGCCAGCTGTCGATTTCAGCGGCCAGCGCCAGCGATTCGGTGGCGGCCCTGGCAGCGAAGGGCCTGGTGCGCAAGGCCCGCGCGCTGGATGACGGCCGCGCCACCGACCTGCACTTGAGCGATGCGGGGCGGCAGCTGGCGCAACGCATTGCCGGCGCCACCAGCTTCGCCGATGAGGCGGTGGCGGCGCTGCCGCCACAGGCGCAGGCGCAGTTGCTGGGCGGCTTGCTGCAGGTGATCGGGCAGCTGCAGAAGACCGAGCGCTTCCCGGAACTGCGGGCCTGCCTGTCGTGCAAGCATTTCCAGCCCAACCGGCATGCGGATGCCGCCGCGCCCCATCATTGCGGGCTGGTCGGCGCGCCTTTGCCGGTGGCGATGCTGCGCCTGGATTGTCCGGAACATGAACCGGCCGATCCGGCACAGCAAGTGAAGAATTGGCAGGCCCTGGTATGAGGCCCGCCTTTTTTTGGCTCCAAATAGTTAGGAGTCCTATTTATTTATTGAAAGGAGTTTCACCATGTCGCGCATTCCACTGAACACCAATGACAGCACCGGCCTGCTGGCCCAGATTCACCAGGCATTCGGCGCCACGCCGAACATGTTCAAGGCAGTTTCCAATTCGCCGGCCGCGTTGCAGAGTATGTGGGGCAGCTTTGGCGCGCTGGGCGGCGGCAAGCTGGGTGCCAGGCTGGGCGAGCAGATTGCCGTCGCCATCGCCGACCGCAACGACTGCGAATACTGCCTGGCCGCGCATACGGCCCTGGGCCGCAAGGCCGGCGCTTCGGCCGAGGAAATGAGCGCCGCGCAAGCTGGCCAGTCGAGCGATCCGAAAACCGCCGCCGCCCTGCGCTTTGCGCTGGCCGTGGTCAGCAACCGCGCCAGGATCGATGACGAGCACGTGGCGGAGCTGCGCGCGGTCGGCTTCAGCGACGAGGAAATCATGGAGATCATGGCGCACGTGGCGCTGAACCTGTTCACCAACTATGTGAACGTGGCGTTCAAGGTGCCGGTCGACTTCCCTGGCGTGAAGCTGCGCGCCAAATGATGCGGCTCGATGCCTCGGCGTGGCTGAATGGGGCCGCGCCGGCCACCGATGGCAAGGTGGTGGCGGTGCACGCCTTCCAGATGCTGTGCCCAGCGTGCGTGGCGCACGGCATTCCGCAGGCGGCCAGGCTGCAGCAGGCTTTTCCCGACCTGGTGGTGATCGGCCTGCACAGCGTGTTCGAGCACCATGACGTGATGACGCCGCGCGCGCTGGAAGCGTTCATCCACGAGTATCGGCTGCCGTTCCCGGTAGCGCTGGACCGGGCGTTGCCGGGTTCACCGGTGCCGGCCACCATGCAGCGCTACCAGTTGCGTGGCACGCCCAGCCTGCTGCTGTTCGACCGCACCGGCCGGCTGCGGCTGAACCACTTCGGGCGCATCGATGATCTGGTGCTGGGCGGTGTGGTCGGGCGCCTGCTGGCCGAGCAGCCCAGTGCCGCGCACGAGGCACCCGGCGCGGCGCCGCCAGCGGGCGGCGCCGGGTGCGACGCCGAAGGCTGCGCCCTGCCCCGCTAGCAGCGCGGGCGCAGGTCAGGGCTGGCCGGCGCGCTTGCGCGCGGCCAGTTCAATGGTGGGCGGCACCAGCGAGCGGTACAGCTGGCCGGTGGCCGCATCCCATGCCATCACGGCATCCTGCTGCCGCTGCACGGTTGCCATGTCGCCGCGCGCGACCGGGCCGGTCAGCGCCGGCGCAGCGCCAAGGCGGAAAGCATTCTCCATGGACTCCAGCGCCAGCGGCCTGGCCAGTTCGCGCGCCACCGCCTCCGGGATGCCGGCCGCCTGGTAGGCGCGCAACGCCGCATCGATCACCGTCACCAGGTAATTGCTGGCGAAGACCGCCGCCGCGTGGTACACCGTCTTGGCCGCCGGGTCGATCCGCACCGCCCGCGCGCCAATCGCCGCCAATGCCGGCAGCAGCACATCCAGAGCCTGCTGGTCGCCTTCAACGCCGCAGAAAGTGCCGGCGAAGCCGGCGGCCACCGCATCCATATCCGCAAAGCTGCGGATCGGATGCACGCTGGCCACATATGCTCCCGCCGCGCGCGCCGCCGCCAGGCGGTCGGACGCCAGCGCCCCGCTGCAGTGGAACACCACGGTTCCCTGCAGCGGCACCGCCGCCGCCAGCGCCTCGCAGGCGGGCACGATCTGGTCATCCGTCACCGTCAGCATGAAGACATCAGCGTCCCGCAGCGCGCTGCCGGCAAGCGTCGGCGTGCCGGCCCCGATAAAGGCCGCCGCCTGCGCCGCCCTGTCCGCCGAGCGGGCCACCACATCCTGTACCGCAAACACGCCCGCCGCCTGCAGCAGGCGGCCCAGCACGCGGCCCACATGGCCGCCGCCGACAACAGTCAGGCTGGGCATCAGAAGCTGGACCCCGGCTGCTTGAGGAACTCGATTTCCTCCGGCGTCGATTCGCGCCCGAGGATGGCATTGCGGTGCGGGAAGCGGCCAAAGCGGCGGATCACCTCATAATGCTTCTTTGCGAAATCCAGCATGCCGGCATAGGCTGGCGCATCCGCCGCCAGCATTTCGAACAGGTCCACGCAGCGCAGCTGCATCGACAGGTTCTCCGCATGCTCCAGCGGCATGTAGGAGAACGCGCGCTGCGCCGGCGGCAAGGTCTGGTTGGCGCCGGAATCGTCCAGCGCGCGCGCCGCCTCCAGCGCCAGCTCATCGCCGGCGAAGGCCTTGGGCGTGCCGCGGTAGACGTTGCGCGTGAACTGGTCCAGCACGATGATGCGCGCCAGCGTGCCTTGCGTGCCCTCGTCGTCCCATTGCCGCAGGCCGCCCAGCAGCGCCTGTTCGATCACATCGCCAAACTGCTGGAAGATGGCGCGGTCGAAAGCGTCGTCCTTGCGCCACCACTCCGGGCGTTGCATATTGTGTCCCTTGGCGCCGATCGGCAGGAACCAGAAATCGAGTACGTCTTGTGAATGGATGACCAAACCTGCCTCCTAGTTGCGTGCGTGGGTGACCTGGAAGCTGTCGATGCCGTCGAAATGCACCATTTCCTCGGCAATGCGCGACAGCGGCGAGCCGCTGCGCTTGCTGAGGGCCAGCGCGACGAAGCGCCACTCCTGCTTGCCCTGGTCCATGCCGATGGTGAGCGAACCACCGGCGATTTCATAGCCCCGCTCCAGCGCCATGGCGCGCAGCTGGTCCTCCTTCGGCTCAAAGCCGGGCTTGAAGCGCATGCTGATCGCGATCGCGTGGCGCGAGGGCAGCCAGGCTTCCACCTTGGACAGGAAGATCATCGACATCGCGCACAGGAAAGCCAGGCCCATGGCGCCCAGGTAGAACCCCAGCCCCACCGCCACTCCGATGCAGGACGAGGCCCAGATCGAAGCCGCCGTCGTCAGGCCGGAGATATTGAAGCCCTCGCGCATGATCACGCCCGCGCCGAGGAAGCCGATGCCGGTGACGATGCCCTGGATCACGCGCGTCGGGTCGGTGCTGATCAGTTCCGACATATGGCCGCCGAACCACAGCGAGGGATAGCCGCACACCACGGTCAGCGCCGCCGAGGCCATGCACACCAGGCCGTAGGTGCGCATGCCCGCCGCTCGTCCGTGGTACGAGCGCTCGTACCCCACCAGCAGGCCAAGCAGGAGCGCCCCGACCAGGTTCATCAGGATCACGAAATTGGTCGCCAGTTCGCCGGACGACCAATAGGCACGCAGGAATTCTATGCTGGGCATGGCTGCCTCACTTTATGGTTTTGATGCTTTTTTGGCTGCGAGCTGCTTTTCAAATGCTACATCGAGTTTGCTGACGCGTTTCACCTTCTGCGGGCCTTGCGCGTTGACGAAAGCGACAAAATCATCCAGCTCCATCGGCGCGCACAGCGGCGGCTGGCCCGGGCCTTCGGTCAGGAAGAAGTGGCCGCTGCCGGTCATGGTCATGGAATAAGCCTGGTTGCCGGAGCGCTCCTTCAGGCGCGCCAGGGCGGCGGAGGCTTTGGTGGAGCGGCTCATATCGCCTCCGTCCTCTGTTCCAGCCAGCGCAGAGCGGCGCCGTCGACATGCGGGCGCAGGCGCCGGCGCACGGTGGCGTGGTAATCGTTCAGCCAGCGCAGCTCGTCTTCGCGCAGCAGCGACTTATCCACGCAGCGCGTATCGATCGGGCACAGGGTCAGGGTTTCGAAGCGCAGGAACTGGCCGAACTCGGAATCGGCGGCCGGCACGTTCAGCACCAGGTTCTCGATGCGGATGCCCCACTTGCCCGGCCGGTAAATGCCCGGTTCGTTGGAGGTGATCATGCCGGGCTCCATCGCCGTATGCGGTTCGGGCGGGGTGGAAGGCGAAATCGACTGCGGGCCTTCATGCACATTCAGGAAGAAGCCCACGCCGTGCCCGGTGCCGTGGCCGAAATCGATGCCGGCCGCCCACAGCGGTGCGCGCGCGATCGCGTCCAGCATCGGCGACTTCACGCCGCGCGGGAACTGTGCCACGGACAGGGCGATCATGCCTTTCAGGACCAGGGTGAAATCGCGCTTGTGCTCCGCAGTGATGGCGCCGACCGGCACCACGCGTGTGATGTCGGTGGTGCCGCCGGTGTACTGGCCGCCCGAGTCGATCAGCAGCAGGCCGTCGCCCTCCACCACGGCGCTGCCCTGTACCGGCGCGCGGTAGTGCATGATGGCGCCGTTGGCGCGGAAGCCGGCAATGGTGCCGAAGCTCGGGCTGACAAAACCCGGACGGCGGCGGCGCGCCGCCAGCAGGTGCTGGCCGATGGCGTATTCGTCCAGCGGCGCGCGCTGCGGGTCGGCCAGCGTCTCTTCCAGCCAGGAGAAGAACTCGCACAGCGCGGCGCCATCCTGCTCCATGGTGGCGCGCACGTAGTCCGCCTCGTGCTCGGTCTTGCGCGACTTGGCGAAGGTGGTGGGGTTGACCGCCTCGATCACGGACACGCTTTCCGGCACCGCCTGGCGCGTGCCGAAGGTGATGCGGCGCGGGTCGAGCAGCAGCGTACTGCCGGCCGGGATGGCGGCCAGTGCGTCGGCCGCTTCCTCGTACGGTTCGACAAACACATTGTCCGCCGACAGCAGGCCGGCCAGGCCCGGCTCGATCTTGCCCGCCGCCACGAACAGCATGGCACGGTCCCGGTCGACCAGCGCATGCGCCAGGAATATCGGGTTGTAATTGACGTCCGAGCCGCGCAGGTTGAACAGGTAGGCGATATCGTCCAGCGTGGAGATCACATGGTGGCTCGCGCCCTGGCGCGCCATCTCGGCCCGCAGCACCGCCAGTTTGGCGGCGCGCGTCTTGTCGGCGTATGGACGCTGGTGTTCATAGACCGGCGCATCCGGCAGGCCGGGGCGGTCGGTCCACACCTCGTCCAGCAGGTCCAGGTCCGTGCGCATGCGGATGCCGCGCGCCTGCAGCAGGCGCGCAATCGACAGGCCCAGTACCGCGCCATCCACCGCCAGCACCTGGCCAGGCTGCAGCCGCTCCGCCAGCCAGTCCACGTACTGCACGCTGGCGCCTGATGAAATTTTCATCAGCTCGATACCGGTGCCGGCCAGTTCGCTTTCCGCCTGGGTCCAGTACCGGCCATCGGTCCAGACGCCCGCGAAATCCTGCGTGATGATGAAGGTGCCGACCGAGCCGGTGAAGCCGGACAGCCATTCACGCCCCTGCCAGCGCGGCGGCAGGTACTCGGACAGGTGGGGATCGGAGGAAGGGACCATGCAGGCGGCAACCTGATGCCGTTGCATCGCCGCGCGCATGGCTTCGAGCCTGTTGCAAATCGATTCTTTCATGGCGACATGATACCGCGATTATGTCCGGCACATGTCACTGCGGCGTGGGCGCGGGAAGGCCAGGCCCGGGCGGCGCGCCGCTACGCGGTCCACCGCCGCCACGATCTCGTCCTGGGCGAAATGCTGCAGCATATGGCCGCCATCCACCAGCTGCAGCTCCGACTGCAGCAATTCGCGGTGCAGGCGTCCGGAATGGTGCTGCGCATCGGCCATTTTGTCACCCCGCCCCGCCAGCAACACGACCGGCAGCACCAGCCCCGCATAGTTGGCCTGCATCAGCGCCACCGTGGGCACCATCATGGCCGATTCGGCGGCCGAGGCGCGCACCTGCAGCGGCCGCAAGGACAGCCATTTCGGCAAGCGGCGGAACGACGGTGGCACCGGCGTCGGACTGAACATGCGCCATACCTGGACCGGCCACAACAGCCGCGACAGCAGCGGCGAAATGGTATGGCGCAGGAGGTCGCCCAGCAGCGGCACTGCCGGTCCCGCCTGCAGCGGGGCATCGAGCCGGACCGTCGGGTAGTAATAGCCGGAAACAAGCACCAAGCCGCGCACCACCCCAGGCGCCAGCCGTGCCATGGCCATCGCCACCAGCGTTCCCCACGAATGGCCCAGTACCAGGCCGTCCGCCACCTCCAGCTGCTGCAGCGCTTTCAGCAGCAGCGCGGCCTGGTGTTCAACGGTCCAGAAACGGCCGCGCGGCCGCGAGCTATAGCCGAACCCTGGGCGGTCGAAGGCGATCACGCGATAGCGTTGCGCCAGGCGGTCCACCAGGCCGGCCGCCTCGTAATCCTGGGCCATCGCGGCATTGCCATGCAGCAGGACCAGCACCGGGCCACTGCCCCGCTCCAGATAGTGCAGGCGTACGCCGTCCACCTCCATGAAACGCCCGCTGGGCGGCAAGGCACGCTCGGCCTGCCGCCCTTTCATATGCACCACCGCAAACGCCGCCGCCAGCGCCGCGCCCGCCAACATCCACTTGTCGCGCTTATCCATAGAGTCCCCCCGCAGATCGGACAGCGTAATCCAGCCTGCGGGGCGCCAGTGTTCGTGGACGAACCCTGGACTGAAAATGCCGCAAGACGGCGTCCACGCTTACAGGCGCGGTACCCCGTCCCGGTTGACAGGGATGGTACGGCCCGGCTCATGGGTCAGCTGCGCATGGTGCTGCACGCCACGGAACTCGTAGGAGACGTCCCAGTACTGCGGCGTGGTGCTCTGCACCGCTTCGCAGCGCCGTACTTCCTGCAGCGCGTTGTCGCGGCGCCGTCCGGCGTTGGCGCCGACCGCGGCACCGGCGATCGCGCCGCCGGCGGTGGCGATGTCGCGCCCCGACCCGCTGCCGACCTGATGGCCCAGCACCCCGCCCAGGATGGCGCCAGCGACCGCGCCGACCGCCCCACTGCCGGAGGAGCCGGCCATCTGCTGCTGTTCGATCCAGCAGCGCTGCTCGGGCGGGCCGACCACGGCGCGCACGGCGGTCACCGGCGCTTCATACAGGCGTTCGCGCGGGCGCTGGCGGTACTCGTAGGCGGGTGCGGGCAGCGGTGCCGGTGCGTAATTGGCCACGTCACGCCGGCGCGGCACCGGGCGGATGGAGGAGATGCGGTCGTCCAGGCCCATCCCATCCAGGCTGGCATAGCTGCCTCGGCGCAAGACCCGACATTGGCCGCCGAAATTGGCGTCAGAACAGACTTCCCAGCGCCCGCTTTCCACCACGACGGATGAGGCGCGGTCATTGAAGCCGGCACGGCGCAAGTCGGAAATGGTCTTCGCGACCGCCATTGGCCGCCCGCGCCAGCCCTCCTGTGGATAAAGCGTGAGTTGTGCCCAGGCCTGGCTGCACAGCAGTGCGGCAGCGGCGGCCGCTGCAAGTTTGAATTGGTTACGCATGATGTCCTCCCATGGCAGATGCGTCCAGCTTGCTCCCGTCGTGCAAGCTGGTCTGTTAGGGAACACTCTTTTCAGGTTTCGAAGCGGCGCAAACCGTCGAGGTCGAGGATGCGGATGCCGCCGTAATCGACGCGCAGCAAGCCTTCCTTCTCCAGCACTTGCAGCGCCTGGTTGGCGCGCTGGCGCGAGGCGCCCGACAGCAGGCCAACTTCTTCCTGCGAGATTTGCACCACGCGCTCGCTGCCGGGATACAAATGGGAATTAAACAGTGAC
Source organism: Pseudoduganella sp. (assembly GCF_041914865.1). Lineage (NCBI taxonomy): Bacteria > Pseudomonadati > Pseudomonadota > Betaproteobacteria > Burkholderiales > Oxalobacteraceae > Pseudoduganella > Pseudoduganella sp. Next base: position 52,787 of record NZ_JAYSCO010000036.1, read on the forward strand.
GCAAGGCATCTTGCGACCCGGGTATCAGGATCGAGCAAGCGTTCGTTTTCCACCATACCGATGAACTGACCTAAGCGTTCATTGAGCTGCATCAAAAGGAACCGGGTGAAGGGTAGGCTATTCTCGAGCAGGTAGTGGAAGGTGACGGCGGGCATGCGTGCGATGCGGCTGTCGCGCAGGGTCATGGCGTCGTATTTGCGGTGCTCGTCTTTCAATAACGAGCCTTCGCCAAACCAGCCGCCGGGCGGTACGCCGGTAAATGTGACGCTTTTCCCGTTAGGCGAAAAATTATTCATTTTCACCATGCCCGAGATAATGCCGATCCAATTATCGACCACTTCGCCTTTATGGCAAACGTACCCGCCTTTGGGAATGAATTCCTCGTAACAGGTGGCCTCGACGCGCGCCAGTTGCTCCGCTGTGAGCACGGGCGCCCAGGTGGAATTGCGTATGGCTTCGATCAGGCTTGGTTCGTTTTTCATCGTTGTTGCGTCGCACCATCAAAAGTCGCCGAATTGTCTCTGAAATGACAACCTTGCGAACTAGCTCACGCTAATATCATCACACAAAAAGCCATAGGCACCTAAAAACCAAGGAGACACCCGTGCAGGATAATCTGACGACCTTCCCTCGCAGGCTGCTTCAGCATGGCAAGGAGCGGCCGCACAAGCCGGCGTTCCGCGAAAAGGACCTGGGCATCTGGCAGACCTGGGACTGGCAGCAGGTGAATGCCGAAGTGCGCGCGCTGGCCTGCGGCCTGGCATCCATCGGCTTCCAGCGCGGCATGAACCTGGCCATTATCGGCGACAACCGTCCGCGCCTGTACTGGTCGATGCTGGCGGCCCAGTGCCTGGGCGGCGTGCCGGTGCCGCTGTACCAGGATGCGCCGGCGGCCGACATGGCCTTTGTGCTGGAGAACGCCGAGATCGCCTACGCCATCGTGGAGGACCAGGAGCAGGTCGACAAGCTGCTGGACCTGTGCGACCAGTGCCCGAATATCAAGCACATCGCCTATGAAGATGAACGGGGTATGCGCAACTACACGCATGCGCAGTTGATGTCCTACGCCCGCCTGCAGGAACTGGGGCGCGAGTACGACAAGGCGCACCCTGGATTCTATGAGGCCGCGATCGCGGAGGGCAAGGAGGACGACAGCGCCATCATCCTGTACACCTCCGGCACCACCGGCAAGCCGAAAGGCGTGTGCCAGACCCATAAGGCGCTGCTGTCGGCGGCGGTCGGCGGCATCGGCTTCGACAAACTGACCGACGAGGAGAACGTGCTGTCCTACCTGCCGATGGCCTGGGTGGGCGATTGCCTGTTCTCCTTCGCCCAGGCCATGACGGCCGGTTTCACCGTGAACTGCCCCGAGTCGTCGGACACCGTCACCACCGACCTGCGCGAGATCGGCCCCTCCTACTATTTCGCCCCGCCGCGCATCTTTGAGAACATGCTGACGCAAGTGATGATCCGCATGGAAGATGCGGGTGCCGTCAAGCGCAAGATGTTCCACTACTTTATGGACGTGGCGCGCCGGGTCGGCTCAGACATCCTGGACGGCAAGCCGGTCCCCTTCGCCGACCGCCTGCGCTACGCGATCGGCAATGTGCTGGTCTACGGGCCGCTGCGCAACGTGCTGGGCATGTCGCGCATCCGCGTGGCGTACACGGCGGGCGCCGCCATCGGGCCCGACCTGTTCCGCTTCTACCGCTCCATCGGCGTCAACCTGAAGCAGTTCTACGGTTCCACCGAAACCTGCGCCTACATCTGCCTGCAGCCGGACGGCGAGATCAAGTTCGATTCGGTCGGCAAGCCGGCGCCTGGAGTGGAAGTGAAGCTGGCGCCGAACGGCGAGGTGCTGGTCAAGTCGCCGACCCTGATGCATTGCTATTACAAGCGGCCGGACGCCACGGCGGAGGCGATCGACAGCGAGGGCTACTTCCACACCGGCGATGCCGGCATCTTCGACAACGACGGCCACCTGCGCATCATCGACCGCGCGGCCGACGTGGGCAAGATGAACAACGGCGCCATCTTCGCGCCCAACTACATCGAGAACAAGCTGAAGTTCTTCCCCTTCATCAAGGAGGCGGTGGCTTTCGGCCATGAGCGCGACAAGGTGACCGCCTTCATCAACATCGATATGGAAGCCGTCGGCAACTGGGCCGAGCGGCGCGGCATCGCCTACTCGGGCTACACCGACCTGGCTGCGCACGAACAGACCTATGCGCTGGTGAAGGAGTGCGTGGAGAAGGTCAACGCCGACCTGGCGCAGGAAGCGCTGATGGCCGATACCCAGGTGCACCGTTTCCTGGTGCTGCACAAGGAGCTGGACCCTGACGACGATGAGCTGACCCGTACCCGCAAAGTGCGGCGCAAATTCATCGCCGAGAAATACGCGGTGCTGATCGACGCACTGTACGGCGGCAAAGCTTCGCAATACATCGAAACCCAGGTCAAGTTCGAGGATGGCCGCACCGGCACGGTGGCGGCGGACCTGCGGATCATGGACCTCAAGGCAGCCTAAGCGGAGTGCGCACCATGCAAATGAACGAACCGAGCGCGATCAGCGCCGGCCGAAAGGTCGGCGACGTGATCCTGGACCTGCGCAATATCTCGCTGTCTTTCGGCGGGGTGAAGGCGCTGACCAATATTTCCTTCGACGTGCGTGAGCACGAGATCCGCGCCATCATCGGCCCGAACGGCGCGGGCAAGAGCTCGATGCTGAACGTGATTAACGGGGTCTATCGCCCGCAGCAGGGCGAAATCATCTACCGCGGCCAGCACCGCAAGAACATGGACTGCTACGCCGCCGCCAAATCCGGCATCGCGCGCACCTTCCAGAATATTGCGCTGTTCAAGGGCATGACGGTGCTGGACAACATCATGACCGGCCGCAACCTGAAGATGAAGTCCAACTTCCTGATGCAGGCGCTGTACTGGGGCCCGGCGCGGCGTGAAGAGATCGAGCACCGCCGCAAATGCGAGGAGGTGATCGACTTCCTGGAGATCCAGCATATCCGCAAGACGCCGGTGGGGCGCCTGCCCTACGGCCTGCAAAAGCGCGTGGAGCTGGGCCGCGCCCTCGCCGCCGAACCGCAGATCCTGCTGCTGGACGAGCCGATGGCGGGCATGAACGTGGAAGAGAAGCAGGACATGTGCCGCTTCA
>NZ_JAYSCO010000037.1:0-53411 GCF_041914865.1 Pseudoduganella sp.
AAGCCCGCTAACGTGTGTTAGCGGGCTTTTTGCTTTTTAAACCCGGAAAACCGGGGTCTGACCCAAGGGTCAGACCCCGTCTGCGCCACGGGCGCTGGTGTTGGTTGTGCGCTGTTGATCTTCGCCGAACGTCAAAGGCCTCAAACCCAACCCCCTTCGTTTGAATAGACAGGGTCTGACCCTTGGGTCAGACCATGGTTTCCCGGTTTCGGATTATGATACGGCTCGCAGTTTCTTTTAATTAAACACAAAAGGAATACGATGCCATACAAAAAACTCCTGGCTGGCGCAATCACCCTGGCGCTGGTTTCCTTCCAGGCCTCTGCCGCGACCGAACCGGCGTGGGTCACCAAAAGCAATGAGAACGCTAAACTGCTGCTGAAAGTGCAGGCCAAGTATGGTCCTGAAAACGCCAGCAGCCTGGGCGTGGACGGCTACGACGAACAGATCACCGACATGTCGCGTGACCAGTTCGACGCGATCAACAAAGACACGCGTGCGGTAATCGCCGAGCTGCGTAAACGCCTGAAGGCCGAGACCGACCCCAAGGTAAAACAAGATCTTGAGATCCTGATCAACACCGCCGAGGACCAGCTGCGCTCTGCCGCAGTCAATCGCAAGCATCTGCTGCCGTTCATGGACGTAACCCAGCTGATGTTTGGCGTAATGCGCCTGACCCTGGACCCGCGCATCCCGAAAGAACGCCAGAAAACCCTGCTGGTGCGCCTGGAAAAGTATGCCGGCATCACCAAGGGCTACCGTCCAATCACCGAACTGGCCTACGAACGCTACGTGGAACGCCAGAAGGCCGACAAGAACCTGATCGGCCCTTACAAGGGTGAAGTGGAGCAGGCGCTGAATTCGGCGCCGGCCATGATCAAGGGCATGAAGGACCTGCTCAGCAAGAGTGAGCTGAAGGGTTGGGAGCCCGCATATGCGGCGATCGAGAAGCAACTGACCGCATATAACGAGAAGGTCAAGAACGAGATCCTGCCGAAAGCGCGCACTGACCATCGCCTGCCGGCCGAAGTCTACGCCGACAACCTGCGCCAGTACGGCGTGGATATCGCGCCGAAAGAGCTGATTGCCAAGGCGTTGACCTCATTTGCCGAAATCCGCAACCAGATGACGATCACGGCCAGCCTGATTGCCAAGGAGCGCAACCTGCCGAATGCGGACTATCGCGCCGTAATGAAGGAGCTGAAGAAGCAGCAGATCCCGGTCGACCAGGTCATGCCGCTGTACGGTGAACGCCTGCAGCAGATCGAGGCCGCGGTGCGCCAGCAAGGCATCGTCACGCTACCCGACCGTAAGGCAGTAATCCGCCTGGCGACCGAGGCGGAGAATGCCCAGCAGCCGGCACCGCACATGAGCCCACCACGCCTGATCGGCAACACCGGCGAGTACGGCGAGTTCGTGCTGACCACCGGCATGCCGCCTGACGCCAGCGGCAAAAAGCTGGTGTTTGACGATTTCACGCACCAGGCGGGCAGCTGGACCCTGACGGCGCACGAAGCCCGTCCCGGCCACGAGCTGCAGTTTGCCAAGATGATCGAAATGGGCGTCTCCACCGCGCGCGGCGTCTTCGCCTTCAACAGCGTGAATGTGGAAGGCTGGGCCCTGTATGCGGAAGCGGAAATGCAGCCTTATGAGCCGCTCGACGGCCAGCTGTTCGCGCTGCAGGCACGCATGCAGCGCGCGGCCCGCGCCTTCCTCGACCCGATGGTGAACCTGGGCGAAATCACTCCGGAAGGCGTGAAATCGTTCCTGATGGACGAAGTGGGCCTGTCGGAAGGCATGGCGACGCAGGAGATGCAGCGCTACACCTTCCGCGCACCGGGCCAGGCGACCTCATACTTCTACGGCTACCAGCGCCTGATGGAAACGCGCCAGGCAGCGGAAGTCGCGCTGCGCCAGAAGTTCAACCGCAAAGCCTTTAACGACTTTGTCCTGGCGCAGGGCATGCTGCCGCCCGCGCTGCTGCGCAAGGCGGTAATGGAAGAGTTCGTACCAAGCCAGCGTTAAACGCCCCACACTATGTCGTGTCCGCCCGTCTGGGCGGCACGCAACATCTCCAGCAGGGGGAAGGCTCGCTGGGCGAAGCCGACCTTCTGCGTCTCGGCGAAGTCTGCTTCGCCATCGTCATCCGGCAAGGCGTGGTGGGGCGTGTGGGCTGCATGCTGGGAATCGACTTCCGGATGCAGTTTGCTAAGCGCAACTTCTTTTTCAAGCAGTTGCAGGGCCTGGGAAGCTTCCGCTGCCGTGATAACGCCCCGCGTGGGACTTTTCTTCAGCAGGTCCATGATGCGTTCGACGTGCTCGTGAGCCATCATGACTTCCGGCGACGATATGGATTTAAATTTGATCAACATGGCGCGCTTCCCATAGTTTGTTGATGTGTTCTTACGATAGCACGACTGCGGCTGCGCGCATCGTGCTACTTAATACAATTTAAACGAACTCAAGAATGTATCAACCGTATCCGCATCAAAATGTTTCTGGTTCCCCAGCATGACGACCTGATACACGCGCTTATCCTTCGCCAGGAAGCGGCCATGCATCGCCAGCGGCGCGCCATTGGCGGCCGTGCCGCGCGCTTCCACCTCAAAGGCGCCGTTCTTTGTCGTCTCTTTGGTGATGGTGCCGTTGATGTTGCGCACCATGGCCAGGCGCATGGCCTGCACCGCCAGCGCCGCCTTGGCCGCATCAGGTAACTCAGCAGTACCAACCGCGAACATGGTGCCTTCCACCTCTGCGGCGGACATCGTCATCTTCACTTCCTGGCCGTCGAGGTTGACGGCGCGGGTATGGGTAGCGGCTTTGCCCGGCAGCATGATGGAATAGGGCGCATCGGTGCTGCGGAAATCGCGCCAGTCGAATTTGGGGCTGCAGGCAGCCAGCGCAAGCGCCGTGGCAAGCACGGCGCAGGTCTTATGCAGGGTATGTTTGGTCATACCCTGCATGGTAGCACTTCGGCCCTGGCTTAATCGCCGCCGGGACCCATGCCCGGGCCCATGCCGCCGGGTGGCGGACCCATGCCTGGGCCGCGCATGCCGGGACCACGCATGCCATCCGGACCGCCTTCGCGCGGCGCGCCAGAGGTGCCGCCAAAGCGGTAGGACAAGCCGACGTAGATGATGCGGCCATCGAACTGGCGCTCAGTACGCTCGCGCAGGGCGTAGGTGTCCGTGATGTTGGTCATCTTGTTGCTGTTGAAGACGTCGGTCGCGTTCACCATGAAGGCCAGCTGCGGCGTCAGCGCGTGGCGCCAGGTCAGGTTCAGCGTGGTGTTCGGCTCGCGGTAACCCTGGCCGGTCAGCATTTTTCCTTGCGCCTGGATTGCGGCTTGCAGCATGTCTTTGCTGGTGGCCTGCCAGTTCAGGCGGAAACGGCCGCTGAGCGAGGATGCATTGCGCTTGGTCTGCTCGCCATTCATCTCGAGCACGGTCTGTTCGCTGCGCGCCAGGTTGCCGCTCAGGTTCATCGTCAGCGATGGCAGCACCTTGCCGCTCAGCGTGAACTCAACACCGCCGGAGCGCGTGCTGCCTGCGTTCTCGCGCGTGGTCAGCAACACCGTGTCGCTGATGAAGTACTTGCGCTCGAGGATGGAGTCGGTCTCGTCGCGCAGGTAGCCGCGCAGGTTGGTCTCCAGGCCGAACAGGCGGGTTTCGTAGCCCAACTCCAGCGAGTCGGTCTTGGCCGGCTTCAGCTTGGGGTTGCCGGAGGAGACGTTGAACTCATCGCGGTACACCACGAACGGGTTCAGGTCCTGTGCATTAGGGCGGCGCAGGCGGTGCGCATAGGCGAAGCGCATCTGCGCGTTCTCGCCCATTTTGTAGGTGGCGAAGAAGCTCGGGATCAGGTTGGTGTAGCTGTTGCCCGCGCTGACCTGGCTGGTGAGCTGGTCGATATCCATCTCGGTGTGCTCGGCACGCAGGCCGGCCTGCAAGCCCCACTCCTCGTTCAGGCGCATCTGGTAAGAGCCGTAGGCCGCGTAAATGGTTTCCTTCATGTCGAAGGCATTGCTGCGCAGGGCATTGGGCGAACCGGCTTGCGTGATCGGATCGATGTTGATGTACTCGACGTCCGAATCGTTGCGGTTCTGGACGATCTTGTAGCCGAATTTGGTAATGCCGCCGAACAGTGGCGCCTCGTAGTCGCCGGTGAAGTCGATGATGTCGTTCTTGCTGCGGCTCTTCTGCGCGCTGTCCATCACGCCGCCGCTGGGCGGACGCACGATGTAGTTGTTGCGGTAGGCGCTGTCGGCGTCGTTGCTGGAGGACGAAACGCGCAAATCCATCTTGAAGGTTTCGCCCGGGGCGTCGCCCTTGTGGTCCCAGCGCGCACCCCACGAAAGGTTTTTGCTCTCGCCCTCGCGCACGGTGCTGCGCTGGTAGTTGTCGGTCACGGTGCCGCTGGCATCGGTCGACAGGTAGTCGTCGCTGGAGCGCGCGTCGTTGCTGCGCTGCGAGTAATTGAGCTGCGCGCCCAAAGTGTCGTTGGCGCCCAGGTTGTAGGTGACGCCGCCATTCAGGCCGACGTTGTCGTTCAATCCGCTCGACTGCGATTTCTGGAGGGCGTGCGACAGCGCGCCGGTGCGCGGGTCGATGCGGTCACGCACCGAATCGCCACTGGAATTGCGGCCATCATGGCGCACGTTGATGCCGCCCTGGAAGCCCCACAAGCCTTCGTTGTAGGTACCGTTCAGCGCACTGTTGTAGCGCCCTGCGGTGCCGTAGTTGGCGTTGGCCACGCCGAAGCCGCCCGGCTTGCGCGAGCGACGCATCACCAGGTTGATGATCGGACCGCCGCCGCCTTCGTTGCCGAACTGCGCACCGGGGTTGTTGATCACTTCCACCGATTCCAGGTCTTCCGCAGGAATCGACTGCAGCGCCGGCCCGCGGTTTTCGCCCTGCAGCATGGCGGACGGCTTGCCGTCCACATAGACCTGCACATTGCTGCTGCCGCGCAGGGTCAGCGAGCCATCCGGGTCGACGTTGACGGAAGGGACGTTGTTCAGTGCATCGGCCGCCGAGCCGTTGCTGGCGGAGGCATCGGTCTTCACGTCATAGACCTGGCGGTCGATACGGTTGGTTGGGCGTTCGGCGGCGACCGTCACGCTTGGGACGGTGGCTGGTTCTTCCTTCTTTACCGTTGCTGGCTTGGCGTCTGCCTTGGCTGGCTGGGTGGGCTGGGCGGATTGGACCTGGGCGGCTGCGCTGCCGCAGCACAGGAGGAACAAGAGCGGGCCGGCGCTATAGCGCGAATAACGGTATAAAGTTGTCATGATGGCCGCCATTCTAGCTAAAGTGGCGGCGCAGAAGTCATTGATTTACTTGAAATTACATTTGAAACTATACGCATGGATCGGTGGATTGGTCGGGGCAGGAGATATCCAATGGAGTTATCAATTGAAGCGCAAATGAAAAGCCTTAATGGCGGAATTCCTATGTGGATTCAGCGGTTGGCGGACATTCTTGCTGAACATGGGGTGGAACAAACCCTCAAAGGGGCAATTGCAGACGCCGAGCAATCTCCAGATAAGCTCAGGAAAACCCATTTGCACTTCTTAATCAGGGGTATCAAGAGCATTAACCGCAGTGAACTTGTGGCTGCGGTTGAACCGCTAAAGGAATACCCGCATCGACTTCGGGCGTTAGGAGCGCAGTGGGGCCAACAGTTCGACACGCTCAAACGGACTAAGGCAGAGTGGGACATCGCGGCAGCACATGCAAGGACGGAGGTGTCAGCTTGGCAGCAGTGGGCCTCTGCCGCAGAAGCAACCGCACGTAAGGAAGCTTTTCCTTGGGCAGGGGCGGAGTGGTCGATAGATTTCCAAGTCCAATTGGAGTTTAGTGGGGCAACGTCAGCGTTGAGCTCGCATGAAAGCTTGGCGGGAAATATAGACTTCTTTAATGAAAAAATTGCGTCAATACGAGCGGTGATTGAGCGTTCCTACGTGAATGGAAGCTTCGATGAGGCACTAAGTCCCGTAGCTTTGGATGAGGCAGTTTGCGCCTTACTGGACAAGCAGGAGGAAGTTGGAAAGTGCCAAGAGCTGCTGGATATGACCAACGTCGAGTGGGATAAGTGCAGTCATTCGTACTCGACGCTTCGTAGCTCGGTGGTCCACCTGCTGCAGGAAATGCCCGAGAGTGCACGTGTGGCACTCTTTTGGCTCTGCCGTCCCGGCCTGAAGTATCAGTCCATGCAAGCCTAAAGCTCGCGTAAGGCCCGCCGCAGCTGGATAGCCTGCGACACATGGCGCGCGCCAACCTGCTTCATGCCTTCCAGGTCGGCCACGGTGCGTGCCACGCGCAGCACGCGGTGGTAGGAGCGGGCGGACCAGAGCATTTTGCGCATGGCGGCGCGCAGCACTTCCTGGCCGGCGGCATCGGGGCGGCAGTAGCGGTCAATTTCACGTGGAGTGAGCAGCTGGTTGGCTTTGCCCTGGCGTTCGACCTGGCGCTGGAAGGCGGCGGCGACGCGCTCGGCGATAGCGCTGGACAGTTCGCCGCTGGCGTCGGCTTGCAGCACGTCTGGAGGCACGGGGCCGACTTCGATGTGCATGTCGATGCGGTCCAGCAGCGGCCCGGAGACGCGGCCTTGGTAGCGCAAGATCTGGTCGGGCGTGCATTGGCAGCGGCCGGACGGGTGGCCGAGGTAGCCGCAAGGGCAGGGGTTCATTGCTGCGATCAGCTGGAAGTTGGCGGGAAAGTCGGCGTGGCGGGTGGCGCGCGCGATGGTAACGCGGCCAGATTCGAGCGGTTCGCGCAGCACTTCCAGTACGCGCCGGTCGAACTCGGGCAGCTCATCCAGGAAGAGGACGCCGCAATGCGCAAGCGAGATTTCGCCCGGGCGCGGCACGCTGCCGCCGCCGACCAGCGCGGCGCCGGAGGAGGTGTGGTGCGGCGCGCGGAAGGGGCGGACCTTCCAGCCTTCGATGGAGAAGCCGCTGATCAGGGATTGCACTGCTGCCGCTTCGAGCGCTTCGTCGTCGGTCATGAGTGGCAGCAGGCCCGCGAAGCGCGTGGCGAGCATGGTTTTGCCCGCGCCGGGAGGCCCAACCAGCAGGACTGAATGTCGACCGGCAGCGGCCACTTCCATCGCGCGCTTGGCGTGCTGCTGGCCTTTGACGTCGGCGAAATCAGGGATGGAGGGCGGCAGCGGCAAGGGTTTGGCGCGATGGCGTGCGAGGGCATAGCTGCCGTCGCTATTGGGTGCGAAATGGGCGCACACCTGCAGCAGCGTGGTGGCGGGGTAGATGGCGGCATCGGAGACCAGCGAGGCTTCGTCGGCATTGGCCATGGGCAGCACGAAGCCGCGCGCGTGGCCGCCGGCGGAGCGCTGCATGGCGTAAGTCATGGCCAAGGCACCGCGTATCGGGCGCAGCTCCCCCGTCAGCGACAGTTCGCCGGCAAATTCGTAGCGCTCCAGTCCTTCGTGGGGGATCTGGCCGGAGGCGGCCAGGATGCCGATCGCAATCGGCAGGTCGAAGCGGCCCGATTCTTTTGGAAGGTCGGCCGGGGCCAGGTTGACGGTGATGCGGCGGGCCGGCAGCTCGAAGCCGGCATTGGTGATAGCGGCGCGCACGCGGTCGCGCGCTTCCTTCACTTCCGTATCGGCCAGGCCGACCATGGCAAAGGCGGGCAGGCCGTTGGCCAGGTGGACTTCAACGCTGACTTCCGGCGCTTGCATGCCGGCCAGGGCGCGGCTTTTGATGACGGCGATGTCCATGATGGCCTCCAGGGTGTCCTGCCATCGTAGAACCCCGTCGGCGGAAGGCTTTGCGCTAAATCAGTTCTTGACATTGTTGCAATATTGCAACATCATTCGATTGGGTGATGCGCGGCACCGGCCCGCAAACATAAGATCAGCCCGACCGCGTATTGCATCTCAAAAAATCACAAACCACTCCTGGGGAAATAAATGAAAAAGCGACAACTGCTGGCCGCTGCGCTGGCGTGTGCCTGGCTGGCACCGGCCTATGCACAACTCAATTGCAACAAATCCTTTGGCTTCCGCGCCGACGTCGGTACCACCGTTGGTCAAACGCTGTGCAGTTCCACTGTCACGACCTTTATCGATGCAGCCAAGAACCTGAACCTGAGCAACCCGGGTTATACCAACAACTCGGCCGCGACGGTGGCGGGCCGCATCAGTGACGTTTCCGTCATCCTGCGCTACGACGCCAACTCGTCGGCGCTGCACTACAACTTCCCTGAACTGGGCATGACCGGCAACTTCAACGGCGGTACACGCGACCTGTCGGAAGAGCAGTTCGTCGAATACCTGAAGAAGACCGACATCATCGGCCGCATCATGAATTACCAGGCCAAGCATTCGCCAACCAGCGCACTGACTGGCCAGGGCGGCGCTTTCCTGAACATGGCCGGCACCGACTTTGGACAAGCCTTTGACACGGCGAGCCAGATTGCCGCACCGGGCGGTGCGGACAGCACGGGCAACAATAACCTGATCGGCGTTGGCCTGAGCTACGGTTCCTACAACATCAACGGCAGCGGCGACCGGGTCAAGTCGACCAACCTGCCGCTGTCGTACACCATCCGCAACGACAAGGACTCGCGCCAGCAGCTGGTGTTCAGCGTGCCGCTGTCGATGACCAAGATTGGCGACGCCGATGTGTACCAGGCGGGCCTGGGCCTGACCTACCGCCAGCCGATCACTTCGCGCTGGACCCTGTCGCCGGGCGTGCGCTTTACCGCCGTGGGTTCGGTGGACCGCGCCACGGTGTCGACCGTCATGTCGGCGAATGTGATGAGCACCTACCTGATCCCGGCTGGCGCTTATACGGTTGCGATCGGTAATATGGTTGGCCTTTACCGTACCGGCAAGATCTCGTCGGGCGACTACTCCTTCGACCCGGATATCAGCGCGACCTTGCTGCGCAACGGCGTCATGCTGTCCATGCCGACCGGTGCCACCATGGCTACCGAGGTGTCGCTGATCGATACGCGCTACGCTGGCGGCGACAAGCCGTATGTGCGCGACACGCAGGAAGTGGGCATCACCGTCGGCACCAACCGCAATGCGGCCAACGCGCGCAGCTTCCTGCGCGCTGGCGTGAGCTACGTGCACAGCAAGGACTCCAAGGGCTTCACCGTCAACCTTGGCTACTGGTTCTGAGCTAGCGCAAGCTGAATTCAAACCATAGTTCCTGTTCCTCGACGCTCGCTTTGAAGTGCTTGCGGGCGCCGGGGGATAGTTCGGACAGGCTCGCGTCGCCGGGCCGGTCCTCGTCTGCTACCAGCAGGCGGCCATAAGTCTTTTCCTTCAGGCGCTTCACCAGCGGGTTGAAGGGCATGCCCATCCAGCGGTTCTTCACCGCCTGCGCTTTCGAGACGGGGATGAAGGCGACCAGGTTTTCGCTGGTCATCTGCTCCAGCCCTTTGTCGCGCAGGGTGGCGTTGTGGCTGCCGTGGTGGCCTACCTTGTAGAACACCGTGCGCGCCAGCAGCTCGGGGCCGGTGACGACGCCCGATCCTACCTTCCAGCGCAAGTCCTGCCACGACAGCCAGTTGCCTACCTGGGCGTCGGCGGGGAACAGCAGTACTTCGCCGCTGTCGATGAACTCGAAGGCCAGCACCAGGCAGGTGTTGTTGGTGTGGCTGTCCAGGTTCAATGCCAGGGTTTCGGCGGCCTGGGTCCAGTCTTCCTCGATCTGGCGCCATCCTTGGCCCTGCGTGTGCCACACGTTGGCGAACATGTCGGCCAGCGCGGCCGAGCAGCGCTGGCCGGAATCCATTTCACGCCGCAGGCTGGGGTCGAAGGGGCAATCATCGTAGCTGTCGCCATCCGGCGCGCCGTCGGGACCCAGGCGCAGGAAGGCTGCGTCCAGGTTGCTGGCGAGCTGCAGTTCGGATGCCAGCTCGTAGGCTTCGCGTCCCTTCTTCGTTGGCGCGCTGCGTTTGATCATGCCTTCATCCGGCGGCGGGCCGAGGACGTAGACGCGCACGTTGGGTGCGCCGTCCAGCGTGCGCGGTGTTTGGCGCGGCGAGAGGTAGCGCGTTTTCACGTCCTGTTTGCCTTGCAGGTATTCGAACGCGTCGCGTGTTTTGCCGATGCGCGTGCCGGCAGGTTCTCCGGGTTTCAGGCCGAAGAAGCCCAGCATGCGTCCCAGCTCGGCGCCGCGTTGCCTCATGCCGGGGGAGGGGGAGTCGCTGAAGGCGGCGACGGCGGTGGCCAGTGCGTTCAGTTTTGCGGCGCGTTCGGCGCGCAGGCGCTGGCCCAGTTCATTGCGCGGGTCTTCGGTCCAGCCGTACCAGACTTCGCCGATTTCCATGCTGTCGAATACGTCGCGTGCCTGTGAAGGGTGGAAGCCGGAGACGTGGTCCCAGTGCTCGTGCGTCATTACCACCACGTCGAGGCGTCCGTGGCAGGCGTCCTTGATGTCGTTGGCGACGGCCTGCATGGTTTCCTTCGGCTGTTCGGCGACTGTGATCAGGCCGCAGTCGATCAGCACATTAAAGGTGTCGCCGCCGTCCGGCTTGGCAAAGCGCAGCAGGATGCAGTCGCCCAGGCCGTGGCGGTATAGTCGGATGCGGACGCGCGCTTCGGCTTCGGCCTGTTTGCGGGAGCGGGTCTCCGTGGCGGCCCGGCCTTTGGGGGCGGGCTGGCGCGTGGGCGTGCGCGGCGGCGCCTTGGCGCGCAAAGCTGGGGGCTGGACGTTGGGCGAGATCATGGCGGTGCCTTAATCGTTGGAGTGGAGCATGCAGAACGGCTCGGGGTTGCCGTCGCCGGACTTGAAGTAGGTTGAGCGCAGGGCCACGCCGGTGTCATAGCGCATGCTGCGGTGCCTGCGCACGGCGGCCAGGCGCTTGTCGTCCAGCAGCGGGCGCTTGATGGCGTAGCGCAGGGTCGGAATCACGCCGCCGTCGTCCTGTGTGTCGCCTTCCAGGTCGAACACCAGGGTGCAGCCGCCGGGGAAGTCGAAGCTGCCCATGGCTTCGTTCTGTTCATCCACCAGCACCTTGCGGCGGCGCTGGGTGATGGAGATGATCAATTGCTTGAGGATGTCGCCGTCGGGCATGACGCGCAGGGTCGGCTGCACCGAGTGCACTTCGAAGCTGGGCAGGCCGTCCTGGCCGTAGTGCAGGCCGGGCACCTTGCCGTTGCGTTTTAGCTCCAGCCCGGTCACCCGCATGAATTCTTCACAGCGGGCGCCGTCGCCGGAGCGCATCATCTCTTCCACGTTGTCGTGGGCGCGGATGCGGGCGCGTTTCAGCGTGTCGAAGACCTTGCTGCGTTTGCGCTGGTAGAGGGACTCCTGCACCAGGCCGCTCAGTTCGCGCGCGAGGGAGGTGAGCACGCTGGTGGGGTCCGGGCTGCCGTCCGCCAGTTCGATGCGCGCATAGGGCCAGCGCAGCTGTTCTTCCGACAGCGTTTTCAGGCCGTCCGGCAGGATGCCCCAGCGGCGGAACGATTCGATCAGCGCCACCCGGTAGCCGTGGCGGTCGTTGGGCACCATGTCGTAGTCGGCGGTGACCAGGGCGCGCAGGTAGTCGCCGAAGGTGATGTCGAAGGGCGGGCAGTAGTCGAGCGCGCGGATCGCCATGTGCAGGAAGGTCTGCGCGGTCTTGGTGGCGACGGCGGCCAGTTCGTCCACCAGCACCGGGTGCAGTGCGCCGTCGGGCAGCTTGCCGGTGCCGGAGCTGGCCAGGCAGACGATGCCGGCACTGCGCAGCTTGTACATTTCGAGGAAGGCGGAGAACATGGCGGCCACCAGGATCGAGCCGCGTTCGTGCGGCTCCAGCGCCTGCGCCAGGCGCGCGGGGTCGGGCTGTACCGGCTGCCAGGCGCCTTTGTCGTCCACGTCGCCGATGGCGCTGCGCAGGGCGCCGTAGCGGCCGGTGGCGACGCCGAATTCGTGCGCCAGTTCGCTCAGCAGCGATTGCGTCTCCAGGTTGCCGCGCGTGCGCGAGACCTGGTGCTTCAGCACTTCGGGGAAGGTGAAGTGCTGGAACAGCGCCACCAGGTCGGAGAACGCTTCGTGGAAGGCCAGCGTATCCGGGTGGTTGTCGTCGATGTAGCGCCGGTGCATGCCGTCCAGCAGGGCGTGCGTGGTCTCGTGCGTGATGATGTCTTGCGACAGGCAGGAGAACACCATGCCGTTCGGGCCCTGGAAGTAGCCGAACAGCAGGGCTTTTTTCTGCGGGCTGTAATAGGCGTTGGCGGCGCGCAGGGCATGCGGGTAGATGCGCAGGGTCTGCACGAACTCTTCGCGCTTGCCGGCGTCTTCGCGCGAGGACCATTGCACCTGGCGCCCCAGCGCGCGCTCGAAGTTGCAGATGGTGTTCATGGCCACGGCGTACACCATCTGCTGGTGGAATTGCGGGTTGCCTTCGGAGGGCGGGTGGCCGTCCTGCGCCAGCAGGTGGGCGCCGTTCAGGTCCACCGGCTCGTACCAGCAATCGCTGGCGGGGTCGTAGTCCAGCACCTCCACGTACTCGCCGCGCGGGCCGGGCTGCAGGTCGCTCTCCCAGGGGATGTTGAAGATGCGGTGGTTGATCGATGCGGTATCGAGCTTGAGCGACAGGCTGGGGTCGAATGCATAGCCGCGCAGGCGGCGGAAGGGCGGGCGCTTGGCGCCCTGTTCGATGGCCTGCTTGCTGTAGTCCTGGCTGCTGGTGGAGGAGTACATGGGGGCTCCTATTGCGCCAGCTCAGGCGCCCAGCGCTGGATGCGCGCGGCTACCAGGGCGCCGCCATGGCGCGCCAGCACGGCGCGTTCGGCATCTTTCAGCGCTTTCAGGTTGGTGGCGATGCTGGAAGCGAAGAAGGAATCGCCAGGCGCCGCCTCGCCCTCCTGGCTGTCGATGGAGAACCATAGCGGGCGCGGGCCGGCGCCGGCTTTGTGGCGGTGCTCCATGCGGTCGAACTGCAGGCCGCGTATCTGTTCCATCATGATGTCCAGCCCTTCCTTCAGCACCAGCGCGCCCGATTCAGTCGGTTCGCTCTTGATGGCATAGGGCTTGCCGCCGTCGCTCACCAGCAGGTAATCGAGCTTGTTCAATGCCGCCAGGCCGGGATTGATGCCGAGGTTGTCGTACATGCCGCCGTCGCTGAGCGTGACCTAGTCGCATTGGGCGGCGTGCTTGTAGACCTTTTCATCCAGCCGCAGCGGCGGGAAGACCGGCGGGAAGGCGGAGGAGGCGGCCACCGCGCGCGCAATGGGGAAGTTGGGGGCTTCGACGAAGCCCAGCTCATAGTCGCCCATCTCGCTCTTGCCGCGCGCGCCGGCGATGAAGGAGAACATATTGCCGGTGGCGAGGTTGGTGCTGTTCAGGTAGATGCGCGGCCCTTCCGCCAGGTCGCCCAGCTTTTTGCCGTGGAACAGGTCGCGCTCGTAGGTGTCGGCCAGCTTGTCCAGGCGCGTATGGAAGGGATCGAGCGTGCCGCCGATGACCGAGCCGACGGCGATGGAACGCGTGGCCAGGTAGCGCTCCAGTTTGTCCAGCGCGAGCGGGTCGTGCCAGTTCAGGGCGACGAAGGCGCCGGCGATGCTGCCGCCGCTGACGCAGGAGATCAGGTCGATCTTGTCGAGCAGCTTGCGCTTGCGCAGTTCGCGCAGCACGCCCAAGTGAAAAGCGGCAGCCCGAAAGCCGCCGCCCGACAGGGTTAGCCCAATGCGCTTGCTGGCGCCATTGATCATGATCGTCATGGGACACCTCCGTAGGAAAGCGCGTGCCCATGGCTTCAGGAATCAACCCGTTACGATAGGGCGATTCCTATAGAGTAGGCAATAATATTGCCTGAAAACTCACCAATTATCACTTGTCGGCCAGCTTGGCTTCCAGCTCGGCCAGGCGCGATTCCAGCAGTTCCAGCTTGGCGCGGGCCTTGGCCAGCATCTGTGCCTGGATGTCGAATTCTTCGCGGGTCACCAGGTCCAGCTTGGCGAAGCCCTGGGTCATCATGGCCTTGACGTTCTTCTCGATGTCCTTGGCAGGCGAGTTTTCAATGACCTGGTTCACTTTTTGTTGCAGGTCGTTAAAGAAGGCATTCATGTCCATTGGCGTAATTCCTGATGTGTGAGGTTCTTGCACCACTACGGTGCGGTTTTGGCTTCAATTGGTGCGAGATGTGGGCAGAACATCAATTGACGCACGTTCCCGGTGGTTATTGGGCTGGCACGCAACCTGCTAATAAGCAGGAAAGCTTGTCGATTTAAGCCTGAATTTTAAACCGCAATAAAAGTTCACTCAAAAGGAAATCGCCATGAATCACAAGAGCAAGAAGCTGGCCCTCACCGCTGCAGTCGCTTTGGCAATGGTATCGATG
Source organism: Pseudoduganella sp. (assembly GCF_041914865.1). Lineage (NCBI taxonomy): Bacteria > Pseudomonadati > Pseudomonadota > Betaproteobacteria > Burkholderiales > Oxalobacteraceae > Pseudoduganella > Pseudoduganella sp. Next base: position 14,301 of record NZ_JAYSCO010000037.1, read on the forward strand.
GGGACTGGCATGGCCCAAGCGGCAGACGCCGCGCCGGAGGCGAAGCCTGACAATGAGATTAGCTTTAATGCTGCCATCACCAGCGATTACCGCTACCGCGCTATTTCGCAAACCCGCCTGAAACCAGCGCTGCAAGGCGGCGCCGACTGGGTCAACAATCCGACCGGTTTCTATGCGGGTGTTTGGGGCTCCACCATCAAGTGGATCAAGGATGGCGGCGGCGATGCCTCCGTTGAAGTCGACGTGTATGGCGGCAAGCGCGGCGAGATCGCGCCGGGCGTGAGTTATGACGTGGGCTTCCTGGCCTACATCTATCCGTCCAACGATCTCAACCCGAGCGCCAATACGCGTGAAGTGTATGGCCAGGTCGGCTATGGCCCGGCGACCCTGAAGTACTCGCACTCGCTGAGCAACCTGTTCGGCTTTGCCGACAGCAAGCACAGTACCTATATCGATGCCTCGGTCAACCAGGACCTGGGCGATGGCTATGTGCTGAACCTGCACGTGGGCCGCCAGAAGGTGAAGAACTCCAGCTTCTACAGCTATACCGACTGGAAGGTCGGCGTAACCAAGGACCTGGGCTTTGCTGCGCTGTCGCTGGCTTATATCGATACCAATACCGAGAACTATCTCGCACCAAATGGCAAGAAACTGGGTAAGGCTGGCGCTGTGCTGACCTTGTCCAAAACCTTCTGAAGAGGCACCCGTATGAAAATGATTACCGCCATTATCAAGCCGTTCAAGCTGGACGAGGTGCGCGAAGCACTGTCCGCGATCAACGTGCAAGGCATTACCGTGACCGAGGTGAAAGGCTTCGGTCGCCAGAAAGGCCATACCGAGCTGTATCGCGGCGCGGAGTATGTGGTCGATTTCCTGCCGAAGACCAAAATCGAGGCGGCGGTGGATGACGCTATCGTGGAACAGGCGATCGAGGCGATCGAGAGCGCCGCGCGCACCGGCAAGATCGGCGACGGCAAGATCTTCGTCTCGTCGCTGGAACAAGTGATCCGTATTCGTACCGGCGAGACCGGCAACGACGCACTGTAAGGGGAACTGTGATGCAATTCATGAAGAAGTTGCTGGCTGCGGGCACCGTCCTGATGGCCTTTAGCGCAGCCCTGCCTGCACTGGCGCAAGACGCCAAACCGGCGGAGGCGCCTGCCGCCACCGCGACCGCCGCTGCGCCGGCTGCTGCTCCAGCCGCCGCTCCTGCGGCTGATGCCGGGGCCGCCGCCGCGCCTGCTGGCGCTGCCACCGCGCCGGCTGCCGAAGCGGCTCCTGCCGCCGCGCCTGCGCCGGTAGCGCAGAAGGGCGATACCGCCTGGATGTTCGTGGCTACCCTGCTGGTCATCATGATGACCATTCCTGGCCTGGCCCTGTTCTACGGCGGCCTGGTGCGCTCCAAGAACATGCTGTCCGTGCTGCTGCAGGTGTTCTTCGTCTTCGCGCTGATCATTGTGCTGTGGTGCCTGTACGGCTACTCGCTGGCCTTCACCGAAGGCAACGCCTACTACGGCGGCTTTGGCCGCGCGCTGCTGGCCGGCATCTACGACCCAGCCAAGGGCTTCGCCATGGCGGCCACCTTCAGCAAGGGCGTGGTGATTCCGGAGTTCATCTTCGTTGCGTTCCAGGGCACCTTCGCCGCCATTACCTGCGGCCTGATCGTGGGCGCTTTCGCCGAGCGCGTGAAGTTCTCCGCCGTGCTGGCCTTCATGGTGCTGTGGTTCACCTTCTGCTACCTGCCGGTAGCGCACATGGTCTGGTTCTGGACCGGCCCTGATGTGATCACTGACGCGGCGAGCGCCGCCACTGAAGCCGCAAAAGGTGGTTTTATCTGGCAAAAGACTGCGCTTGATTTTGCGGGCGGCACCGTGGTGCACATCAACGCCGCCGTGGCGGGCCTGGTGGGGGCGATCCTGATCGGCAAACGCGTTGGCTACGGCCGCGACTCCATGGCGCCGCACTCGCTGACCATGACCATGATCGGCGCATCGCTACTGTGGGTGGGCTGGTTCGGCTTCAACGCAGGCTCCGCGCTGGAAGCTGGCGACATTGCAGCGCTCGCTTTCATCAACACCCTGCTGGCTACGGCTTGCGCCACCGTTTCGTGGGTATTCGGTGAATGGGTCACCAAGGGCAAACCATCCATGCTGGGCGGCGCTTCCGGCGCGGTGGCCGGCCTGGTGGCGATCACCCCGGCAGCCGGCTTCGTCGGCCCGATGGGCGCACTGGCGATCGGCCTGCTGGCCGGTATCGTCTGCCTGTGGGGCGTGAATGGCCTGAAGCGCCTGATCGGCGCCGACGACTCGCTGGACGTGTTCGGCGTGCACGGCGTGGGCGGCATCCTGGGGGCGGTGCTGACCGGGGTGTTCGCTGCGCCATCTTTAGGTGGCCAGGGAATCTGGGACTACGTTACCAATAAGGTAAGTCCAGATTATTCCATTGGCGGCCAAGTTCTCACCCAGTTGACTGCGGTTGGCATTACCATTCTCTGGTCCGCAGTGGTGTCCTTTATTGCTTATAAGCTTGTGGATATTGTCATTGGTCTGCGAGTACCTGAAGAAGAAGAGCGCGAGGGCTTGGACATCACCAGCCATGGTGAGTCCGCGTATCACGCGTAATAAACTAAATAGTTAGATTGTCATCGTTACGCCAGTACATTACATCTGCTGTACTGGCGTAATTTGCTTTTCACATCGGTTTAGGTTTCGTGCGGCAAGCTGCAATGTAGCCGCCGACTGCGCCACCGAAGGCTCCGGCCGCGACCGATGCAAGGCCGCCAAACATTCCGCTTAGTGCCCCACCAATCATGCCTCCGACAACTGCATCGGAACATGGATCTGGTCGTGGGTTGGGAGTACCTCTTGAGCCCATGCCTCCAGATACCTGATTTGCTTCTTCAATAGTTAAGTTCCTCATTGCAACCTCCATAGATGAATTGCTAAGAAACGTCTTGCCCCGGAGGGCAACTTAATCCTGCTACCACGTCCACCTAGCCATCTTGCGATTGAGCAAAGATTGTGGCGAGACGTCGCTTTTGCGGCTCAATTCGCCCTTTTTGTTTAAAAGCATCTTTTATTTGCGCGTTTTGCCCCAAAATGGAGGGTCTGCGAATACCAACATAAGCAAGGAAGCAACATGGTGCCCCACCTCGTCACGGCCCTGACCGGGCCGTTACTGGATCTTGAAGAAAAGATCATTGCCGCGACCCCAGCCATTGAACGGTGGTTCCGCCTGGAGTGGCAGGAACATACGCCGCCGTTCTATGCCTCGGTCGACCTGCGCAATGCCGGCTATAAGCTGGCGCCGGTGGATACCAACCTGTTCCCGGGCGGCTTCCATTTCCTGGCGAACGAAATGGCGCCGCTGTCGGTGCAGGCGGCCATGGCGGCCATCGACAAGTATTGCCCCGATGCGCGCAACCTGCTGCTGATCCCGGAGGTCAAGCCGCGCCATCCGACCTATTTCCAGAACGTGTCCAAGCTGATGCAGATCTTCCGCCAGACCGGGCTGCATGTGCGCCTGGGCTCGCTGGACCCGGAAGTGACCCAGCCCACGCCGCTGGCGCTGCCCGACGGCAACATGCTGGTGGTGGAGCCGCTGGTGCGCTCGCCGAATGGCCGCCGCCTGGGGCTGAAGGATTTCGATCCCTGCACCATCCTGCTGAATAACGATTTGTCGGCCGGTATCCCGGATGTGTTGACCAATCTTCACGAGCAGAGCCTGCTGCCGCCGCTGCATGCCGGTTGGGCCATGCGCCGCAAGTCGAACCATTTCAATGCCTACGACGAGGTGGCGAAGAAGTTCGGCAAGCTGATCGGGGTCGATCCCTGGATGGTCAATCCTTTCCACGCCAAGTGCGGCGGGGTCGACCTGGCCACCGGGGAGGGGCAGGAGTGCCTGGCGTCGTCCGTGGATGCGGTGCTGGCCAAGATCCGCAAGAAGTACAAGGAATATGGGATCAAGGAAAAGCCGTTCGTCATCATCAAGCCGGATGCCGGCACCTATGGCAAGGGCATCATCACCATCCGCGACGCGGCGCAGCTGAAGGAGCTGTCGGACGAGCAGCGGGCGCGCATGACCGTCATCAAGGATGGCAAGGCGGTGACGGACCTGAATATCCAGGAGGGTGTGCCGACCTTTGAAAGCATCAAGGAGGCGTTTGCGGAGCCGGTGGTGTATATGATCGACCGCTACGTTGTCGGGGGCTTCTACCGGGTGCATGGCGAGAAGGGGCCGGACCAGAACCTGAACGCGCCAGGCTCGCAGTTTGTGCCGCTGGCGTTCGCGCAGCAGCATGCGGTGCCGGATGTGAAGGCGAAGCCTGGGACTGCGGCGCCGAACCGGTTCTACGTCTATGGCGTGGTGGCGCGGCTGGCTCTTCTGGCGGCTTCGCTGGAGATGGAGCGCACCGACCCGGATCCGGAGGTCTATTAAACCCGGTAAACCTGGGTCAGACCCAAGGGTCAGACCCTTGGGTCTGACCCAGACTTTCCGGGTTTAGGCTAGAATCAGTTGTTACATTTTTGGACTAATCCATGAAAATCGCCTTCCTCGCCGACCCTTTGTCCAGTTTCAAGATCTACAAGGACTCCACTTTCGCCATGATGGCGGAGGCGGCGCGGCGGGGGCATGAGGTGTATGCCTTCCAGCAGCGCCACATGGCGCTGAAAGACGGCAAAGTCACCGCCCATGTGGCGCGCATCGAACTGACCGGCGATGCGCACGACTGGTACAAGGCCGCGCCGTCGGAAGACACCAGCCTGGCCGCCTTCGACGCTGTGATCCAGCGCAAGGACCCGCCGTTCGACATGGAATACGTCTACGGCACCTACCTGCTGCAGCTGGCGGAACAACAGGGCGCGAAGGTTTTCAACAAGCCCTCCGCCATCCGCGACCACAATGAAAAGCTGTCGATCGCCCAGTTCTCGCAGTTCACCGCGCCGACCCTGGTCACCAGCGACGAAACCCGCCTGCGCGACTTCCAGGCTGAACACGGCGACGTGATCCTGAAGCCGCTGGACGGCATGGGCGGCGCCGGCATCTTCCGCATCAAGGCCGATGGCCTGAACCTGGGCTCCGTGATCGAGACCCTGACCCAGCTCGGCGCCCGCACCATCATGGCGCAGCGCTATATCCCGGACATCGTCAAGGGCGACAAGCGCATCCTGCTGATCGACGGCAAACCGGTGCCCTACGCCCTGGCGCGCATCCCGCAGGCCGGCGAAGTGCGCGGCAACCTGGCGGCCGGCGGCACCGGCGTGGCGCAGCCGCTGTCGCAGCGCGACCGCGAAATCGCCGAGGCGCTGGGGCCGGAATTGGCTGCGCGCGGCCTGTTGCTGGTAGGATTAGATGTGATCGGCGATTACCTGACCGAGGTAAACGTCACCAGCCCGACCTGCTTCCAGGAGATCACACAGCAGACAGGCTTCCAGGTTGCGTCCATGTTCATCGACGCGCTGGAAGCGCGGGCCGGCAAGCAAGGATAAACATGGTAGGGATTTTATTGATGACACATGCGCCGCTGGGCCAGGCTTTCCTGGCTGCCGCAGCGCACGTGTTCCGGGCCCCGGTCGAGAAGCTGGAGGCGATCGACGTGGTGGCGGACCAGGACCTGAACGAGGTGCAGCAGCTGGCGCGGGAAGCGATCAAGCGCCTGGACAGCGGCGACGGCGTGCTGGTGATGACCGACATCAAAGGCGGCACGCCCGCCAATTGCTGTAACAAGCTGGCCGATGCGGGCCAGGTCGAGGTGGTTGCGGGCATCAGCCTGCCGATGCTGCTGCGCGCCATCACCTATCGTACCGATACGCTGGATGTAGTAGTGGAAATGGCCCTGGCCGGCGCGCAGAACGGCGCGGTCAAGGTCGACAATCGTATCCGAGTCAACTAAACAAAACTAAAACATGATTCAGCAAGAACTTGAAATTATCAACAAGCTCGGATTGCATGCACGTGCTTCTGCAAAATTCACCCAGCTGGCAGCCAAGTACCAGAGCGATGTCTGGCTGTCGCGCAACGGCCGCCGTATCAACGCCAAATCGATCATGGGCGTGATGATGCTGGCGGCGGGCAAGGGCGCCAAGGTCCTGCTGGAGGCGGACGGCGCCGATGAACAGGATTGCATCAACGCCCTGACCGCACTGGTCAACGACAAGTTCGGCGAAGGCGAGTAAATGCGGGACGGCAGCCCGATGGCATCGTTCTCCCTCCACGGCATTCCCGTTTCGCGCGGCATCGCAATCGGCCGCGCGCATATCCTCGCGCCGGCGGCGCTCGACGTCAAACATTACCTGATCGCCGAGGAGCACGTGGAGGCGGAGGTGCGCCGCCTGCAGGATGCGCTGGCCGCCGTGCACCGCGAACTGCAGACGCTGTGGAACGAGCTGCCGAAGGATGCGCCGACCGAGCTGGGCGCCTTCATCGACGTGCATGCGCTGATCCTGTCGGACCCCATGATTTCCGAGGCGCCGCTGGACATCATCCGCAGCCGCCATTACAACGCCGAATGGGCGCTGCTGACCCAGATCGACGAGCTGTCGGCCCAGTTCGACGAGATCGAAGACCCTTACCTGCGCGAGCGCAAGGCCGATATCCAGCAAGTCGCGGAGCGGGTGCTGAAGGTCCTGATGGGCACCGAGCCGCTGCTGCCGAAGCAGGGCGAGCTGGAGGGCGATGAATTCCTGGCGCAGATGATCGTGGTGGCGCACGATATCTCGCCGGCCGACATGCTGAAGTTCCGCGACCGTTCCTTCATCGGCTTCGTGACCGATGTGGGCGGGCAGAATTCGCACACCGCCATCGTGGCGCGTTCGCTCGATATTCCGGCGGCGGTCGGCATGTCGCAGGCGTCCACCCTGATCCAGCAGGACGACTGGGTGATCATCGACGGCGATGCCGGCGTGGTGATCGTGACGCCGAGCGCGCAGGTGCTCGAACAGTACCGCGAGCGCCAGCTGGTGGCGATGCGCGCCCGCAAAAAGCTGGGCAAGCTGAAAAAGACGCCGGCCATCACCAAGGACGGCACGGCAATCGCGCTGATGGCCAATATCGAGCTGCCGGACGATTGCGAGCATGCGATGGAGTCGGGCGCCAACGGTGTCGGCCTGTTCCGTTCCGAGTTCCTGTTCATGGGGCGCGGCGCCAGCATGCCGACCGAGGATGAGCAGTACGAGCAGTACCGCCGCGCCGTGGTGGCGATGAAGGGCCGCCCGGTCACCATCCGTACCCTGGACATCGGCGCCGACAAGCCGCTGGACCAGATGGAGCATACGGCGCTCAACCCGGCGCTGGGCCTGCGCGCGATCCGCTATTGCCTGGCCGAGCCGCAGATCTTCCTGACCCAGCTGCGCGCCATCCTGCGCGCGTCGGTGCACGGCAAGGTGCGCATCCTGATCCCGATGATGGCGCACGCCTTCGAGATCGAGCAGTCGCTGGCCATGATCAAGCGCGCCAAGGCGCAGCTGGATGAGGCGGGCGAGAAGTACGATCCGGACGTGAAGGTCGGCGCCATGATCGAGATCCCGGCCGCCGCGCTGGCGCTGCCGATGTTCGTCAAGAAGATGGACTTCCTGTCCATCGGCACCAATGACCTGATCCAGTACACGCTGGCGATCGACCGCGTCGACTACGAAGTGGCGCACCTGTACAACCCGCTGCACCCGGCCATCCTGCAACTGATCTCGATGACCATCGCCGCCGGCCACAAAGCCGGCATCGAAGTCGCGGTGTGCGGCGAAATGGCGGGCGACACCAAGCTGACCCGCCTGCTGCTGGGCATGGGCCTGCGCGAGTTCTCGATGCACCCGTCGCAGCTGCTGGCGGTCAAGCAGGAAATCCTGAACAGCGACCTGGGCACGATCGCGCCGCAAATGCGCAAGATCATGCGGGCGATGGACCCGGATGCGATCGCCGACGCGGTCATGGCCCTGCAAGTCCTGTAACACCAACCTTTTTTACAAACCGGATTCACATGCCTTCGATTGGAATCGTCTCGCCGCAGACCATGCATTTTGCGGAACCCCTTCAGCTACAGAGCGGAGCGTCCCTGCGCGACTATATGCTGATGTACGAGACCTATGGCACGCTGAATGCGGACAAGTCGAATGCGGTGCTGGTCTGCCACGCGCTGAACGCCTCGCACCACGTGGCCGGCTATTACGCCGACAATCCGAAGAACGTGGGCTGGTGGGACAATATGGTGGGTCCCGGCAAGCCGCTCGACACCGACAAGTTCTTCGTCATCGGCATTAACAACCTGGGTTCCTGCTTCGGTTCCACCGGGCCGATGCACATCAACCCGGAAACCGGCAAGCAATACGGCGCCGCCTTCCCGGTGGTGACGGTGGAAGACTGGGTGGCGGCGCAGGCGCGCCTGGCCGACCAGCTGGGCATCCAGCAGTTCGCCGCCGTGATGGGCGGCTCGCTGGGCGGCATGCAGGCGCTGGCCTGGTCCATCATGTATCCGGAACGCCTGCGCCACTGCCTGGTGATCGCTTCCACGCCCAAGCTGTCGGCGCAGAATATCGCCTTCAACGACGTGGCGCGCCAGGCCATCCTGTCCGACCCGGACTACCACGGCGGCGATTTTTACGAGCACAGCGCGGTGCCGAAGAACGGCCTGAAAGTGGCGCGCATGATTGGCCACATCACCTACCTGTCGGACGACGACATGGCGGAGAAGTTCGGCCGCAAGCTGCGCGATATCGCGGCCAGCGGCGGCGATTACAAGTTCGGCTTCGGCATCGATTTCGAGATCGAGTCCTACCTGCGCTACCAGGGCGACAAGTTCGCCGAGTACTTCGACGCCAACACCTACCTGCTGATCACCAAGGCGCTCGACTATTTCGACCCGGCGCGCAAGTTCGACGGCGACCTGACGAAAACGCTGGCCTGCACCAAGGCCAAGTTCTTCCTGGCGTCCTTCACCACCGACTGGCGCTTCTCGCCGGAGCGCAGCCGCGAGATCGTGCAGGCGCTGCTGGCCAACCGGCGCGAGGTCACCTACGCCGAGATCGACGCACCGCACGGCCACGACGCCTTCCTGCTTGAGGATTCGCGCTACATGAACATGGTGCGCGCCTACTACGAGCAAGTGTGGAAAGAAACGAACAAGGAACAAGCAGCATGAACTTTGCAGAACTGAGCAGCGCCCGCCCCGACCTGGCCTTCATCGCGCACTGGGTGCGCGAAGGCTCGCACGTGCTCGACGTGGGCTGCGGCGACGGCGTGATGATGGATTACCTGCAAAGCGACAAGCGCTGCACCGGCTACGGCCTGGAACTTGCGGATGAGCAGGTGCTGGCCTCGACCAAACGCGGCGTGCGCGTGATCCAGCAGGACTTTGAGAATGGCCTGGGCATCTTCGGCGACAATTCCTTCGACACGGTGCTGTGCCTGTCCTCGCTGCAGATGATGAAGCACGTGGAAGACTTGCTGCGCGACATCGTGCGCGTCGGCCGTGAAGCCATCGTGTCCTTCCCCAATTTCGCCTACTGGCCGCACCGGGTGGCGCTGCTCAAGGGCCGCATGCCGGTTTCCAAATCGCTGCCGTACCAATGGTACGATACCCCTAACGTGCGTTGCGCTACCATCAAAGACTTCCAGGAACTGGCGGAAGAGGTAGGGCTGGAAGTGATCGAGTGCGTGGCGCTGGCCGAGGGCCAGACCGTCTCCGTCCTGCCCAACCTGCGCGGCGACTTGGCCGTGTTCCGCCTGCGTAAGAGGACATCATGAAATTCAAGCACACTATCTTGGCAATGTCGCTGGCGCTGGCCGCCGGCGCCCCGGCAGCCCAGCCGCAGCAGGCGCCGATGAACCCGAATGCCGACGGCATCCCCGTCACCAAGCTGTCGCGCCTGCGCGCGTTTTCCGATGAGCAGTCGGTCAACGAGCAATCGCGCCTGCAATACGGCCAGTTGCTGTCGGAGGCGCAGAAAAAGAATGCGCTGGTGCCGGATACCCACCCGCAAGTGAAACGCCTGCGCGCCATCGCGGCCCGCATCACGCCGCACGCGGCGCGCTGGAATCCCGGCTCGGCCAACTGGAAGTGGGAAGTCAACCTGCTCAATTCGGACCAGGTCAATGCCTTCTGCATGCCGGGCGGCCGTATCGCCTTTTACACCGGCATCCTGTCCAAGCTGAACCTGAACGACGACGAAGTGGCCATGATCATGGGCCATGAGATCGCGCACGCATTGCGCGAACATGCGCGCAAGCGCATGGGCCAGTCGCAGGTCACGTCTATCTTTGCGCGGCTGGGCGGCGCCGTGGTGTCGCACTATACGGGCTGGGACCCGCAGCTGGTGGGGGCGGGCGCCAACGCGGTCGGGCAGGGCGTCCTGCTGAAATTCTCGCGCGGCGACGAGGCGGAGTCCGATATGGTCGGCATCGACCTGGCGGCGCGCGCCGGCTACGATCCGCGCGCCGGCATTTCGCTGTGGCAGAAAATGAGCGCGATCAATTCGGCCCAGCCGCTGGAATTCCTGTCCACCCACCCGAGCGGCGAAACCCGCATCGAGGACATGCAGAAGAACATGCACCTGGTGCTACCGGTGTATGCCCGCGTGCGCGGCCTGGACGTGAACAAGCTGCCGCCGTACCAGTCGACGCCGCTGCCCAAGTCCTGACATGCCCCGCCCCAAGCAAGCCCCGAGCGCGCCGCCGTTGCCGATGCGCGACGGCGTCACGCCCAGCTACCTGTGGCTGCCGGAGGGCGACTGGCCGGACATGATCACCTTCATGTCCGCCAACTATCCCGCCGTAACGGAAGCGCAGTGGCGCGAACGCATGGCGCGCGGCGACGTGGTGGATGGCAAGGGCGTGCCGGTGCAGCCGGATTCGCGCTATGTGCGCGGCGCCCGCATCTGGTACTACCGCGAGCTGGAACACGAGTTCCATATCCCGTTTGAAGAAGAAGTGCTGCACCAGGACGAGCACATCGTGGTGGTGGACAAGCCGCACTTCCTGCCGACCATCCCGTCCGGCCGCTTCGTGAAAGAGACGCTGCTGGTGCGCGTGCGCCAGAAGCTCGGCATCGAAGACCTGGTGCCGATCCACCGCCTGGACCGCGAGACCGCCGGCCTGGTGATCTTTTCCTGCAATGCGCGCAGCCGCGGCGACTACCAGTCGCTGTTCCAGAAGCGCCTAGTGCAGAAGGAATACGAAGCGCTGGCCGGCCCGCTGCCGGGCCGCGAGTTCCCCTTCGTCTATCGCAGCCGCATGGTGGAGGGCGACAAGTTCTTCACCATGAAGGAAGAGCCGGGCGAGCCGAATTCCGAAACCATGATCGACGTGATCGAACAACGCGGCGAGCACGTGCTGTACCGCCTGTGGCCGCACACCGGCCGCCAGCATCAGCTGCGCGTGCACCTGTCCGCGCTTGGCATCCCCATCGTGAACGACGTCTTCTACCCGGTCGCCCTGCCGTGCAAGCAGGACGACGTCTCCGCGCCCCTCAAGCTGCTGGCAAAAGCCATCGGCTTCCCCGATCCGCTGAGCGGGGAGTGGCGCTACTTCGAGAGCAAGCGCGCGCTTTAACGCGCCGCCACCCTGGCCTTGCAGGCGGGCGATTGCGCGGCGGCCCATTCGGCGGCCTGCCGCACGGCGTCCTGCGCCGGCGCCGCGACGTCGGGCGCCAGCTTGCCGCGTATGACTGGCTGGTCGCCAAAGGCGTAGCGCTCGGTCGTGAGCAGGAGCAGGGCATTGTCCGGCATCGCTACCGGTAGGTTGCCGGTCGTCATGCCGTAGGTCGGCGCGCCGAAGCTGCGCGAGCGGCCCGGCTCGCCCTGCAGGGCGATGGCAAGCATCTCGCCGGCGCTGGCCGTGGCGTTGGCGTAGACCACACCGTAAGGCAGGCCGCGGAAACGCTCCAGCGCATTGGGCGGCACCTTGCCCACGCGTTTCTTGAAATTGCGGATGGTCGCCGGATTGGCGATCTGCTGGCGGTTGTTGTGGCGGTCGACGAAGCGCGCCGAGTTCTGCGCGGTAAAGAGCGGCTCCAGCACCAGCAGCGGCGGCCAGGCATTGCCGCCGGTCTGGCCGCTCAGGTCGACCACCAGCGCGCAGCTGCGTTCCAGCCCTTTGGCTTCTGCGATCCCGCGCTGCATGGCCGCGATGTATTCGCGCATCGCTTTGGCGTCGGAGGTGCTGATGGCGGGCGGGTTGATGACCAGCGCGGTGCCGTGCTGCGTGTCGATGACGCGCACCTGGCTCGGGATCACGTCCAGCGGCGGCACCGAACGTTCGGCGTGCTGGGTCACTTCGCGCGACCAGAGCATGGTATGGCCATCCGAGTCGATGGTGTCCAGCATGTCGTTGATGACACGGTATAGCTGCTTGCGGTCGAAAGCCGGCGCGTCGCCGGCAAGGAAGCCTTGTACGCGCTGCTTCGCTGCGTCGTAGTCGGCCTGCCTGGCGGGCAGCAGGGCCCTTGCTTCAACCTGTTCGATGGTCTTGGCGGCCAGCTCTTTTGCGAGCGCGGCATCGATGGTGGCGTTGCCGGCGTGGGCCAGGGATGTGCTGAGGAGGAGTGCTGCGAGGAGTTTTTGCATGGCGCGATTCTACCGGGCGGCAGGACCCTGGAAACTCTCCAATGCTCACTGCGCCGCGCGGCCGGCATAGGCCGAAGGCGGCACGCCTTCCCAGCGCTTGAAGGCGCGGCGGAAGTTGGCGATCTCGGTGTAGCCCAGCGCATAGGCGATTTCCTGCACGCCCAGCTTGCCCGCCTTCAGGTACTCGCAGGCGAGGCGGTGCCGCACCTGGTCCAGCAACTGCTGGAAGGACGTGCCTTCTTCCTGCAGGCGCCGGTGCAGCGTACGCGGGGTGCAGTTGAACAGGCGCGCGGTGACCTGCAGCGAAGGGAACTGGCCGGGGTTTTCCAGCATGGTGCGGCGGATGCGTGCCGACAGCGATTCCGGCTGGCGCAGGCGGTCGAACTCGCGCTGGCAAATGGCGGCCGCTTCGGAAAAGGTGGTGGGGTCGGCCAGCTTGAGCGGCTGGTCCGCCACGGCCAGGGGCAGTTCGAAGCCGGTCCAGGTTTGGCCATAGCGCACCTCACACTGGAACAGGTCGCGCGCCAGCGCCGCATACGGCGGTTCTGCAAAGTCGAAACTGGCCAGCGTGGTGTGGCGCGCGCCGGCGATGAAGTCGACCAGGTTTTTCACCGTCAGCGTCACCGCTTCCATCACCAGCGCATCGATGCTGCCCAGCGGCGCCGCCCGGTCGATGCGGATGCGCAGCCTGCCTGCGCTGCCGCTGCCGGATTCGCTATGGCTGATCGCCACCAGCGGGGTGCGCAGGGCGACAAAGCGGTCCAGCATGTCGGCGGTCTGGCGCAGGGTGGCGCTGCTCATGGCGGCCAGGCCAAGCACGCCGTGGGTGTTGATCGGCAGGCGGGCGCCGACCAGCAGGCCGATGGCCGGTTCGCCGCTGATGCCCACGCCATCCTCCAGCAAGGCGCGGTAGGCGGGGAAGGGCAGGGCCAGCGTGGTGTCGCTCAGCTGGTCGGGGCACAGCTGGTGGCGCGCCAGCCAGGCCCCGACGTCGGCGCCGCAGCTGGCCAGCTGGTCGGCCACCTGGCGCAGGTAGTAGATGGGGAATTGGGGCGCGTGCGTCGGCATGCCCAGATTGTCAATAAATGACCCCTGCTTGTCAATTGCGGCCCTGCTGCGCCGCGCGGGCGCGGCCTAGACTGGGGCCATGTTTACCTTCATGCGAAAAAAGCGCCCGCTGACGGCGCACATCAACGGCCGCGCCATCGGCGTCGAACCGAAAGAGACCCTGCTGCAGGCGGCGTTGCGCGCCGGCGTGGACTTTCCGCACAGCTGCCGCGTGGGCAGTTGCACCAGCTGCAAATGCCGCCTGCTGGCGGGCCAGGTGAAGGAACTGACCGATGCCGCCTATGTGCTGGGGGATGCGGCGGGCTGCATCCTGGCCTGCCAGAGCGTGCCGCTGACCGACGTGACGGTGGAGGTGGAGTCGGCGCGCGCCATGGCCCAGCGCGAGGTGGGCGGACGCGTGGTCGGCCAGCGCCGCCTGACGCACGACATCACGGAACTCTCGATCCAGCTGGACGATACGCTGCATTACAAGGCTGGCCAGTTCGCCGACCTGTCGCTGGAGGCGCTGCCCGGCGTGCGGCGCAGCTATTCCTTCGCCACGCCGATGCGGCCCGACAGCCAGGTGGTCTTTTACATCCGCCGCGTGGCCGGTGGCCAGCTGTCGTCGCTGGTGAACGACGCGCCGCTGCTGGGCCGGCGCGTGCGCGTGCACGGCCCGGCGGGCAACTTCTGGCTGCGGCCCGGACTGGACCCGGCGCTGATGGTGGCCGGCGGCAGCGGCCTGGGGCCCATCCTCGCCATGCTGCGCCAGGCGCTGGACGACCGCGCCGCGCCGCCAGTCACGCTGCTGTTCGGCGTGCGCGCGCAGCACGACCTGTATGCGCAGGAAGAGATCCGCGCGCTGGCCGCTGCCTGGCCGGCGCCGTTCCGCTACCAGCCGGTGGTGAGCGCCGAGCGCGGCATGCTGGTGCATGCGGCAGGGGCGGCGCTGGCGGCCGATACGCGCGCCTACCTGTGCGGCCCGCCCGGCATGGTGGACAGCGCGGCCGAACGTTTGCAGGCGCACGGCCTGGCCGCCAGCCGCATCCACGCCGACCGATTCCTAACCCAACAAGAACTGGCACGATGAATACCTTCCATTACCTGAAATACTTCCTGTTCCACCTGGTCGGCTTGTTTGCCGCCGTGAACCTGCTGGCGGGTGGCAGTTGGATCGGCTATGGCCTGCTGGCGGTGCTGGCGCTGTACGTGCTGGGCGATATCGTGGGCGGCGACGACACCAGCACGCCGCGCTTGCGCGCCGGGTGGCTGCTGACGGCGCAGCTCTGGCTGGCGCTGCCCCTGCTGGCGCTGATCGTGTTCATCTCCACCTGGTCGGTGTGCAGCGGCGACCCGCTCGGCTTCGGCGCCTGGGTGGCGCAGGCCAGCGGCTACGATGTGCTGGCGGCGCGCGCCGCCACGTCGGACTGGCAGCGCATCGCCGCCGTGCTGCAGACCGGGCTGATGATCGGCATGATCGGCACCATTCCCGGCCACGAACTGACGCACCGCACGCAGGACCCGCTGTCGATGCTGGTGGGGCGCTGGCTGCTGGCGTTCAGTTTCGACACGGCATTCGCGATCGAGCACGTGTACGGGCACCACCGCTATGTATCGACCACGCTCGACCCGGCCACGGCGCCGCGCGGGCGCAATGTGTACTGGCATATCCTGCTGTCCACGGTGCGCGGCAATATCAGCGCGTGGCAGATCGAAGCGCGCCGCCTGGCGCGGCGCGGGCACGCCCTGTTCGGCTGGCGCAATGCCTATCTCCGCGGCATCCTGATGAGCGCGACGCTGGTGGCGCTGGCCTGGGCCATGGGCGGCGCGCGCGCATCCTTGTACTTCTCGCTGTGCGCCCTGGCCGGCAAGGCCATGCTGGAGATTGTGAACTACATGGAGCACTACGGCCTGGTGCGCGACCCGCACACCCCGGTGCAGCCGCGCCACTCGTGGAACACCAACCGCCGCGTCAGTTCCTGGGCCATGTTCAACCTGACGCGCCATTCGCACCACCACGCCAACGCGAACGTGCATTACCAGGACCTGAACCCATTCCCCGAGGCGCCGATGATGGTGAGCGGCTACCTGGGCACCATGATGCTGACGCTGGTGCCGCCGCTCTGGCATCGCCTGATGGCGCCCAGGCTGGAGGCATGGGACCGGCTCTACGCCACCGATGCCGAACGGGCGCTGGCGCTGCAGGCGCGCCGGCTTAACCCAGCCAGTGGCGCGCCAGCAGGCTGATGGGATACCACATGCCGAATTGCGCGGCCAGCGCGATCAGCACCGCCTGGTAGGACGGGTACAGGCCGTCGGCGGCGGCTTCCTGCAGGGTGCGCGTCATGGCCGCATGGGCGATTTCGCGCAGCGACATGCCGGGCCTGGCCACGTCGGTGATGGTCTCGGCCAAGGGGATGCGCGAGGTGACTGCCCCCATCAGCCATGGCAGGGGCTTGGGCAGCCTGGCTTGCAGCTGCAGGTAGTTTTGCCATTGTTCGATGAACCTGGCCGTCAGGTTGCCGCCGGGCTGGTAGTTCACGGCGCGCAGGAAGCCTTCCAGGATGCCGCTGCCGGCACGCGCGATCAGCTCCGACTGGCTCTCCACCACGCGTGCCAGCACGCCCTGCAAGCCTAGCTTGTAGCTCAGGATGGCGGTGAGGGCGACTGCGATGACGAAGGGCAGGGCCACCAGTGCCAGCATGGGCATTGCCGCGCCTTGCCGTTGGCCCAGGCTGGTGTCGACGAAAACGGCGACGCCCAGGGCATTGACGGCGAGCGCAGCCAGCACCGCCAGTGCCGCGCGCAGCAAGCCGGCGCCGGTGCCGCGCGCTACGCTGGCGGCCAGTTGTTTGGCGAGCGCCAGCTTGTCGGTGCCGGCGCTGCTTTCGATGGTTGGTTGCTGGACTTGATTCATGGCCTGCGTGAAGTTGTTTAAATGGCTGGCATTTTATGCAACTTTCACCCCGGCCGGCGCACGATGCGCCGTGTGCGGCGTTAGTGCGACGGGGCGGACTTGGGGCTGTAGCTGGTACCGGGCGGCGTCCAGAACAGCGGGCCTTTCGGCGAGATCTGCAGGTTGTCGGCCAGGCCCTGTTTTTTCAGCTCGCGGCGCAGGCCTTCCACACCGTCTTCGCTTTCGATGATGAAGGCCTCGTCGATCACGTCGCCGTAATGGCGGTTGGTGGTTTCGGTGGCCAGGTCGACCAGGTCGCCGTCGGCCTCGATGCTCCACAGGTGCACATCCTCATCTTCGGCGAAGGTCTTGAAGCGCCAGGTGCCTTTCTCCGTCTGCACGAACTGGATCGTGTCGAACTGCTCGTCGGTGGCTTCGGATTCTTCGTCGTTGATATAGCTGCTCTTGATGGTCAGCAGGAAGAGGACTAGTACAGATTTCATTTTCAGTTCCGGGCGGTTTTTACCCCCGTATTATAGGCTTCCGCGGGCTGCACCGGCTCGCGCGCGCCCATGATGCAGAGCCAGAGGCAGGTGCCGATCTCGCCCAGCGAGGCGGGGATGGAGAGCAGGCCGGCTCCCGGCAGGGCGGCGAAATTGGCGTGCAGGATGTGGCCGAAGGCTTCCAGCGCATAGCCCGCGCTGCCCACCATCAGCAGGATGCCCAGGAAGCGCGGCAGGATGCCGGACTTGTACACCAGGTAGCCGAATGGCCCCAGCCACAGGCTCCAGAACACCTGGTTCAGGATCATGCCCTTGCTGTACGCCTTGAGCGACAGCATGACCTGCTGCGCCAGCACGTCCGGCGCCAAGCCGCGCAGGTAGTCGGCGCCGCTGACCAGGTTCAGCACCTCCATCCGGTGGCCGACGTTGGCGAAGGAGAGCGGCACGCTGGCCACCGCCAGCGCCACCATCACGGTGGCGGCGCCGCGCCCATAAGGGCTGAGGAGTTTGTAGAGCACCAGCGGCAGCAGCAGGAACGCCAGGTAGCACAGCAGGCTGGCCGCAATCCCGGCGCGGAACAGGCCTTCGCTGGCGCGGATGTTGGCCATGGCGGCGGCGGGATCGCTGCCGATTTTCAGCTGCGACGGCACATACATCAGGGCGAAGATGCCGGCGACGACGACAACCAGGTACAGCAGGCCGGCGGTGCGCGCCAGGCGCTTGGTGGGCAAATCCTGCGGCATGGTCTTTTCCTTGTATTTTTGAAAAGAGTACCGAGGATGGCATAACTTGCCGGCCGGGGCAAGGAAGTCCGGTCAGGCTGGTGCGGCCAGTTCGTTTTCGCGGCGGCGGACCAGGCTATCGAGCAATGCGGCCTGTTGCGGCGTCAGGCTGCGGAAGGGGAGGGGCATGGCGCCGCGTGCTTCGGCCACCAGGTAGCCGGGCTGGTAGCGATGGATGGCAGTGACATCGCGCCATGGAAGCACGAGCTTCTTTTCGCCCGTGGTGCGCACGATGCCTTCTTCGTCGATGGCGAAATGGCAGACCGGCATGCGGTGCTTCTTGATCGCGAACATGACCGTGCCGACGATGCCGATCAGCAGGCGCACCGGCCAGGCCAGTCGCGCCTGGGCCGCCTCCTTCGCGGCATGCGCCTGCACAAAGCTCAGGTATTCCTTCAGTGTGTAGGAAACCGTGAAAGCAATCATGGGTGGTAGTCGATGATCAGCGGCGCGTGGTCGGAGAACTTCACGTCCTTGTAGATCGACACGGCGTGCGCCTTGGCGGCGATGCCTGGGGTGGCGACGTGGTAATCGATGCGCCAGCCCACGTTCTTGGCATAGGCCTGGCCGCGGTTGGACCACCAGGTGTACTGCTCTTCGCGCGGGTCGAGGCCGCGGTGCACGTCGACATAGCCCACTTCGTCGAACAGCTTGGTCATCCAGGCGCGTTCCTCCGGCAGGAAGCCGGAGTTCTTCAGGTTGCCCTTCCAGTTTTTCAGGTCGATCTCTTTGTGGGCGATGTTCCAGTCGCCGCAGATCACGAACTCGCGGCCTTCGTCGCGCAGCTGCTGCAGGTGCGGCAGGAACAGGTCCATGAAGCGGAACTTGGCCTGCTGGCGTTCTTCCGACGAGGAGCCGGATGGGCAGTACACCGAAATCACGGTCAGGTTGCCGAAGTCGGCGCGCACATAGCGGCCTTCGGCATCGAATTCAGGGCTGCCAAAGCCGATCAGCACGCGGTCCGGCGCCACCTTGCTGTAGATGCCGGTGCCGGAATAGCCCTTCTTCTCCGCATAGTGGAAGTGGCCGTGGTAGCCGTGCGGGTTGAGGAATTCCTCCGTCATGTCCGCTGCCTGCGCTTTCAGTTCCTGCACGCAGATGATGTCGGCGTCGATCGTGCCCATCCAGTTGAAAAAGCCCTTCTTGGCGGCGGAGCGGATACCGTTCAGGTTCGCGGAAATGATTTTTGGCATAGGTGTTCCGGTTAAAATACTGGCACTTTGAACAAAGATGGGTGCACTATGAGCAATTTGAGGCAAGAGTTTATCGCGTTTTCCGTACAGGCGGGAGTGCTGAAATTCGGCGAGTTTACGACCAAAGCAGGGCGCCAATCGCCCTATTTCTTCAACGCCGGCCTGTTCCACGATGGCGCGACGCTGGCCCGGCTGGCCGACTTCTACGCCCAGACCCTGCTGGACTCCGGCGTCGAATTCGACATGCTGTTCGGCCCGGCCTACAAGGGCATCACCCTGGCATCCGCGACGTCGATGGCGCTGGCGGGCAAGGGCCGCAACACCTCTTTCGCCTACAACCGCAAGGAAGCCAAGGACCACGGCGAAGGCGGCACCCTGGTCGGCGCCAAGCTGGCTGGCAAGGTTGTCATCATTGACGATGTGATCTCGGCCGGCACCTCGGTGCGCGAGTCGGTGGAAATGATCCGCAACGCCGGCGCCGAGCCGTGCGCGGTGCTGATCGCGCTGGACCGCATGGAGCGCGGCGGCAAGGATGGCCAGATGTCCGAGCTGTCGGCGGTGCAGGAAGTGAGCAAGAACTACGGCATCCCGGTGATCTCGATCGGCAACCTTTCCGACCTGTTCACCTACCTGTCGGCCGACCCGTCGCTTGCACAATACAAGGACGCGGTAGCCGCTTACCGCAGCAAGTACGGCGTCGAGTAAACGTGACTGGCGGCGGCGCCGCCTTGTGCTAGACTGGTGATTGCTTCCTTACAACATTAAAACGAGGAAAGTAATGAACATTGCAACGCTCAAGGTGTACGGCGACGAAGCCGCCGTCGCGGACGTGCGGGACGGGCTGCCCAGCGAGCCCGATAGCGACTGGAAGAAGGGCGACGTCAGCCCGACCGGCCGCACCCGCATCGACCACGGCTTCTACGCCACGCTGGGCACCGACCCCAACCCGGATGCCCTGATGCGCCAGGTGCGCGCCTATCTGCACGAATGCCAGGCGCGCGGCATCAACTTCGACGTGGCGCCGATCCAGGCGGAGCTGCGCATTGCTTTCGTTTCCCCGGCTCCCGAGCAGGGCGCTGCCACCCTCGATTTCACGCTGGCCGACCTCACCCTGTTGCTGGAGATGGGGATTGCGCTGAGCATCTCTTCCTGACCGCATGAACCGATTCTCCGAAGACCGCTTCGCCACCTTCAAAGGCCGCCACGGCGCGCAACGCAAGATCCACATCTGGGAACCGGAGCAGGCGCCGGCCGGCGTGCTGCTGGCGATCCATGGCGGCCTGGCGCATGCGGGCGATTATGTGACGCCGGCGCTGTACTTCAAGCAGCACCGTTTTGCCACTGTGGCCTTCGACCTGTGCGGGCATGAGAATGCGCGGCGGGTGGATATCCCGGACTTCGAGGTCTTCCTGGAGGAGGTGGAGCTGTTCCTGCATTGGGTCAAGCAGCACTTCCCGAACGTGCCGGTGTTTATCATGGGCCATTCGATGGGTTCCCTGATTGCCACCCGCTTCGGGCTGCAGCGCCTGCAGCGCGATCCGCTGGTGCGGGGCTTTGTGCTGTCGTCGCCGTATTACGTGAATGCGATCAAGGTGCCGGCGCTGCTGGAGAAAATGTCGGGCGTGCTGGCGCGCCTGGCGCCGACCATGAAGGTGCCGATGGCGCCGATGACGGATGTGCTGACGCACGATAAGGCGATCACGGCGCGCCATCATCGCGATGAGGCGGATGGGGTGCGGGCGAGCGAGTGCACGGTGCGCTTTGGCGTGGCGCTGCAGAATGCGCAGAAGGGGCTGGCTGAGTTGATGCCGACCTGGCGCTGGCCGTTATACGCGGTGGTGGCGGGGGACGACAAGCTGGCGGACCCGAAGGCGACGCTGGATTTGCTGGCGATGATCGATCCTAAGCTGCTGGAGTGCCATGTGCAGCATGAGAACTATCACGAGAACTTCAATGAGGTGAATCGTGAGGAGATCTTTGCGGATATCCTGCGGTGGATGTGCGGGCGGTTGCAGGCGAACCCGGTAAACCGGGGTCTGACACAAGTGTCAGACCCTGTATGATCTCGCGGGCGCGGGGGGGGTTTAGGCCTTTGATTTTCGCCGAAGATCAACAGCGCACACCCAACACCATCAACTAAACCCGGTAAACCGGGGTCTGACACAAGTGTCAGACCCTGTATGATCTCGCGGGCGCGGGGTTGGGTTTAGGCCTTTGATTTTCGCCGACGATCAACAGCGCACACCCAACACTACCAGCCTCTGAACAGACGGGGTCTGACCCTGCGGGTCAGACCCCGGTTTCCCGGGTTTAAGAAGCCAGCTTCTTCTTCAGCAGTTCGGTCAGCTGGGCCGGGTTGGCCTTGCCCTTGGAAGCCTTCATCGCCTGGCCGATCAGCGCGTTGATCGCCGCTTCCTTACCCGCGCGATACTGCTCAACCGACTTCTCGTTATTGGCGATCACTTCGTTGACGATGGCTTCCAGCGCGCCGGTATCGGAAATCTGCTTCAGCCCCTTCTGCTCGATGATCACATCGACCAGGTTCGGGTCTTCCGACTTGGCTTCCCACATCGCGCCGAAGACTTCCTTCGCGATCTTGTTGGAGATGGTGCCGTCGGCGATGCGCTTCAGCATGCCGGCCAGCTGCGCAGGCAGCACCGGCGCCTCGGTGATCTCCACGCCTTCGCGGTTCAGGGTCGACGACACATCGCCCATCAGCCAGTTGGCGGCAGCCTTGGCGTTCTCCTTGCCGGCTGCGGCCACGACGGCCTCGAAGTAGGTCGCCATGCCCTTGGACGCGGTCAGCACCAGCGAATCGTATTCCGGCAGCTTGTACTCCTCCACGAAGCGCGCGCGCATCACGCCCGGCAGTTCCGGCATGGACGCCTTCACGCGCTCGATCCAGTCGGCGCCGATGGTCAGCGGCGGCAGGTCCGGATCAGGGAAGTAGCGGTAATCCTGCGCATCTTCCTTGGAACGCATTTCGCGCGTGACCTTCTTGTCCGGATCGTACAGGCGGGTCGCCTGCACCACCTTGCCGCCGTCTTCGATCAGCTCGATCTGGCGCGCCACCTCCACGTGCACCGCTTCCTCGATGAAGCGGAAGGAGTTCAGGTTCTTGATCTCGCAGCGGGTGCCGAATTCCTTCTGGCCCTTCGGACGCACCGACACGTTGATGTCGCAGCGGAAGGAGCCTTCCTGCATATTGCCGTCGCAGATGCCCAGCCACATGACCAGGCCGTGCAGCGCCTTGCAGTACGCCACGGCTTCCGCCGCCGAGCGGATTTCCGGCTCGGACACGATTTCCAGCAGCGGGGTACCGGCGCGGTTCAGGTCAATGCCCGACATGCCATGGTAATCCTCGTGCAGCGACTTGCCGGCGTCCTCTTCCAGGTGGGCGCGGGTCAGGTTCACGGTCTTGGTGACGAACTGGCCATCCTTCTCGTAGCCGAAAGTCAGCTGGCCGCCTTGCACCACCGGGTCTTCGAACTGCGAGATCTGGTAGCCCTTCGGCAGGTCGGGGTAGAAGTAGTTCTTGCGGGCGAAGATCGACTGCGGCGCCACTTTCGCGCCCACAGCCAGGCCGAAGCGGATCGCGCGGTCGACCGCCTGCTTGTTCATCACAGGCAGCACGCCCGGCAGCGCCAGGTCAACCGGGCTAGCCTGGGTATTTGGTTCGGCGCCGAACTTGGTCGGCGAGCCGCTGAAAATTTTGGAGTCGGTAGTGAGCTGTACGTGGTTCTCAATACCAATAACGACTTCCCATTCCATGTTGTTCTCTCTTTCAAGGTCGGGGTCAGGTCTGACAATCGGACAAACTATGCGCGAAGCGCATAGTTTGTCCGATTGTCAGACCTGACCCCGAATTTCTTAGATGCCAGTCGGGGCGCGTTTGTGCCAGTCGGTTGCTTGCTGGTACTGGTGGGCCACATTCAGCAGCTTCGCTTCGGCGAAGTAGTTGCCGATGATTTGCAGGCCAACCGGGCGCTTGGCGTTCTTTTCGCCTTCGCCGAAACCGCAAGGGATCGACATGCCAGGCAGGCCGGCCAGGCTGGTGGACAGGGTGAAGATGTCGGCCAGGTAGTTCGCTACCGGGTCGTCCGCCTTCGAGCCCAGGTCCCAGGCCACGGTCGGGGCCACCGGGCCCATGATCACGTCGCACTGGCTGCCCAGCACATTGGCGAAGTCCTGCGTGATCTTGCGGCGGATCTTCTGCGCTTTCAGGTAGTAGGCGTCGTAGTAGCCGTGGCACAGGATGTAGGTGCCGACCATGATGCGGCGCTGTACTTCCGGGCCGAAACCTTCGGCGCGGCTCTTGCGGTACATGTCCTGCAGGTCTTTGTAGCCTTCGGCGCGGTGGCCGTAGCGCACGCCGTCGAAGCGCGACAGGTTGGACGAGGCTTCGGCCGGGGCGATCATGTAGTAGGCCGGGATCGACAGGGCGGTGTTGGGCAGCGAGATGTCGACCAGGGTGGCGCCCAGTTCGACGAATTTGGCCAGCGCGGCGCGCACGGCTTTCTCGACGTCGGCGGCCAGGCCTTCGCCGAAGTATTCCTTCGGTACGCCGATGCGCAGGCCGGTCAGCGGCTGGTTCAGGTCGCGCGTGTAGTCTTCGGCGGCGTTGCCTTGCTCAGCGGTCAGGCTGGTGGAGTCGCGCTCGTCGAAGCCGGTCATGGCGGACAGCAGCAGCGCGCAGTCTTCGGCGGTCTGCGCCATCGGGCCGGCCTGGTCGAGCGAGGAGGCGAAGGCGATCATGCCGAAGCGCGAGGCGCGGCCATAGGTCGGCTTGATGCCGGTGATGCCGCAGAACGCTGCCGGCTGGCGGATCGAGCCGCCGGTGTCGGTGCCGGTCACGCCGGGCGCCAGGCGCGCTGCCACGGCGGCGCCGGAGCCGCCGGAGGAGCCGCCCGGGACGGCCGTCTTGTCCCATGGGTTTTTCACGGCGCCGAAGGCCGAGTTCTCGTTGGAGGAGCCCATGGCGAATTCGTCGCAATTCAGCTTGCCCAGGTTGACCATGCCGGCGTCCTGCATTTTCTGCACCACGGTGGCGTCGAACGGGCTGACGTAGTTGGCCAGCATCTTCGAGCCGGCGGTGGAGCGCCAGCCTTTGGTGACGAAGATGTCCTTGTGCGCGATCGGCACGCCGGTCAGCGGCGTGGCGGTGCCGGCGGCGATGCGCTTGTCGGCTTCCTCGGCCTGGGCCAGGGTCAGGGCGCGGTCGACGTGCAGGAAGGCGTTCAGGTCGCTTTTCTCGATGCGGTCGAGGAAGTGCGTCGCCAGCTGGACGGCGCTGACTTCTTTCTTTTGCAGCAGCTCAGAGAGCTCTTTGATTGTTTTGTTGTGCATTCGTATTCCTTTTCATACCCGGCCGGCGGCGGCCGCGTGACGTGGGTCAGGCCCTTGGGGCTGACCCCGGTGTGCCGGGTTTAGTCGATCACCTTCGGCACCAGATACAGGCCGTCCTCAGTCTTCGGCGCCACTTTCTGGTATTCCTCGCGGCGATTCGGCTCGGTCGCCACGTCCTCGCGCAGACGCAGGGCGACCTGCATGGCGTTGGCCAGCGGGTGGGACAGCGGGGCGACACCCTCGGTGTCGACGGCCTGCATCTGCTCGGCCAGCGCGAAAATGCCATTCAGCTTGTCCAGCATATTGGCGGATTGGGCTTCGTCCATCTCCAACTGGGCCAGTTTGGCGATGCGGTTAACGTCGTTCAGTGTCAGGGACATGGATTTGTCAGAAAGATAATTTATTGAATCGGTTGCCTATCACCAGTTAAATCGCTGCTAACGCCGCATAATTCAACGGTTGCGTACACGCACAATAGAGTGGATTTAAGGCAAATATCCTGTAGATTATAAGGTACAATCGCGGGTTAATGCGTTGCTGGCGCTGAATTCCCGCCCGGCCGCATTTGACCGGATACCCCATAAAACGAATTTTGCGCATTGCGCCCTACAGGACACACATGTTTGGTTTTTTACGTCGCTATATTTCGTCTGACCTGGCCATCGACCTGGGCACGGCCAACACCCTGATTTACGTCCGCGGTTCCGGCATCGTGCTGGACGAGCCGTCGGTGGTTGCCATCCGCCAGGAAGGTGGCCCGAACGGCAAGAAAACGATCCAGGCCGTTGGTAAAGAAGCAAAACAGATGCTGGGCAAGGTGCCTGGCAACATCGAGGCGATCCGCCCGATGAAAGACGGCGTGATCGCCGACTTCACCGTCACCGAGCAGATGCTGAAGCAGTTCATCCGCATGGTGCACGACTCCAAATTCTTCCGCCCGTCGCCGCGCATCATCATTTGCGTGCCGTGCGGCTCGACCCAGGTGGAACGCCGTGCGATCCGTGAATCGGCGCTGGGCGCCGGCGCTTCGCAGGTGTACCTGATCGAAGAGCCAATGGCAGCGGCGATCGGCGCCGGCCTGCCAGTGTCCGACGCGACCGGTTCCATGGTGGTCGACATCGGCGGCGGCACCACCGAGGTGGGCATCATCTCGCTCGGCGGCATGGTGTACAAGGGCTCCGTGCGCGTGGGCGGCGACAAGTTCGACGAGGCGATCGTCAACTACATCCGCCGCAACTACGGCATGCTGATCGGCGAACAGACCGCCGAAGCGATCAAGAAGGCCATCGGCTCCGCTTTCCCTGGCTCCGAAGTCAAGGAAATGGAAGTCAAGGGCCGCAACCTGTCGGAAGGTATCCCGCGTTCCTTCACCATCTCCTCCAATGAGATCCTGGAAGCGCTGACCGATCCGCTGAACAACATCGTTTCCGCCGTGAAGAACGCGCTGGAACAGACCCCGCCTGAACTGGGCGCGGACATCGCCGAAAAAGGCATGATGCTGACCGGCGGCGGCGCGCTGCTGCGCGACCTGGACCGCCTGCTGATGGAAGAAACCGGCCTGCCGGTGCTGGTGGCTGAAGATCCGCTGACCTGCGTGGTGCGCGGCTCCGGCCTGGCGCTGGAGCGCATGGACCAGCTGGGGTCCATCTTCTCCTACGAGTAAGGTTGTGTAAAAGGGCAGCGCAAGCTGCCCTTCTTAATTGGAAGACATGGAATACAGTCCACCGCCACTGTTCAAGCAAGGCGCGTCCGCCCGTTTCAAGATGATGGTGTTCGCGTGCATTTCGATCGCGCTGCTGCTGGCCGATTCGCGCATGAATGCGCTGTCGGAGGTGCGGAAGGGCGTCGGCTTTGTCCTCACTCCCCTGCAGAAGCTTGCCTTGCTGCCGCGCGATGCGCTGTACGGCATGGGGGAATATTTCTCCACCCTGTCCAAGCTGGAAAAGCAGGTCCATGCGCTGCAACAGCAGCAGATCGCGGCGTCGCAGGCTTTGCAGCAGGCGCAGCTCTACCAGGCTGAAAACAACCAGCTGCGCAAGCTGCTGGACGCGCAGCAGCGCGTGCCGGGCAAGTCGCAACTGGCCGAAATCCTGTATGAGGCGCGCGACGTCTTCACGCGCAAGGTGATCCTGAACCGCGGCACCCAGCACGGCGTGGCGCCGGGCTTGCCGGTGATCGACAACCAGGGCGTGGTGGGGCAGGTGACGCGCGTGTTCCCGTTCACCTCCGAAGTCACGCTGCTGACCGACAAGGAGCAGGCGATTCCGGTGCAGATCCTGCGCAATGGCCTGCGTTCGGTGGCGGTCGGCCGCGGCCAGTCGGGCAACCTGGACCTGCGCTTCATGGCGCCGACGGCCGATGTGGTGGTGGGCGATATCCTGATTACCTCCGGCATCGATGGCGTGTACCCGGCCGGCCTGGCCGTGGCGCGCGTGGTGCAGGTGGAGAACAATGCCAGCGGCGCGTTCGGCCGCGTGGTGTGCGCACCGCTGGCCGGCATCGAGCGCAATACGGCGCTGCTGATCCTGATGTCGCTGCCGGAGATGCCGCCGCGCCCACCGGAAGAGGAACCGGTCACCAAACCGCCGAAGAAGAAGGGCAAGGACGCCGCCGCCGATGCCGCCGCGCCGGCTGCCGGCGCTGCCGCAGCGGGCACTCCCGCAGCGGGCGCCGCAGCTGCCGCCGGCCAGCAGCCCGCTGCCGCCCAGGCGCCCGCCGCCGCACCGCGCACGGCGCCGGCCGGCATGACGCCGACGCTTAGCCTGCCGCCCGGCACCCGCCCGGCCGCGCAAGCCGCACCCGCCGCACCCGCTCCGAAGGAGGCGACCCGATGAACCGTCCACAATACATCCTGCTGCCGGTCAGCCCGCTGTTCATCATGTTCAGCATGCTGTGCGCGGTGCTGCTCAACATGCTGCCCTGGGGCAGATTCATCGCCGCGCCGGACTTCGTGGCGCTGGCCCTGGTGTTCTGGGGCGTGCACCAGCCGCGCAAGGTGGGCATTGGCACCGCCTTCTGCCTTGGCCTGCTGATGGACGTGCACGACTCCGCCCTGCTGGGCGAGAACGCGCTGTCGTACACGCTGCTGTCCTACTTCGCCATCATGCTGCACCGCCGCATCCTGTGGTTCCGCGTCACCACCCAGATCCTGCACGTGCTGCCCTTGTTCCTGCTGGCGCAAACGGTGCAGCTGCTGGTGCGCTTCATGGTGGCCGGCAAATTCCCTGGCTGGTTCTTCTTCATCGAAAGCCTGGTCGCCGCCTTGCTGTGGCCACTGGCCACCATGCTGCTGCTGGCGCCGCAGCGCCGCGCCGTCGATAAAGACCACACCCGCCCGATCTGAGCATGACCGAGTTTAAGAATACAGAGCAAGACCTGCACCGCTTCCGCGTGCGCCTGTCCGTGCTGGGCGGGCTGGTCTTCTTTTGCTTCTCGCTGCTGCTGGCGCGCTTCATCTGGCTGCAGGTGATCAAGCACAGCGACTATATCGCCAAGGCCGAGGACAACCGCATCGCGGTGGTGCCGATCGTGCCGAACCGCGGCCTGATCCTGGACCGCAACGGCGTGGTGCTGGCGCGTAACTACTCGGCCATCACGCTGGAGCTGACCCCGTCCAAACTGGCGCAGCCGCTGGAAAGCGTGATCGACGAACTGGCCAAGCTGGTCGAGATCACGCCGAAAGACCGGCGCCGCTTCAAGAAGCTGATGGAAGAATCCAAGAGCTTCGCCAGCATCCCCCTGCGCAACCGCCTGACCGACGAGGAGGTGGCGCGCTTTGCCGCCAACCGTTTCCGCTTCCCGGGCGTGGACATCCAGGCCCGCCTGTTCCGCCAGTACCCGCTGGGCGAGGTGGCATCGCACGTGATCGGCTATATCGGCCGCATCAACCAGGCCGAAGCCAAGGCGCTGGAAGGCACCGAGTACGAAGCCAATTACAACGGCACCGAGCATATCGGCAAGGAAGGCCTGGAGAAGAGCTACGAACGCCAGCTGCACGGCATTACCGGCTACGAGGAGGTGGAAAAGACCGCCGGCGGCCGCGCCATCCGCACGCTGTCGCGCACCCCGGCCACGCCTGGCGCCAACCTGATCCTGTCGATCGATATCGAGCTGCAGAAGATCGCCGAGGATGCCTTCGGCGAGCGGCGCGGCGCGCTGGTGGCGATCGAGCCGAGTACCGGCGACGTGCTGGCCTTTGTCTCGCGCCCCGGCTACGACCCCAACCTGTTCGTGGACGGCATCGACTCGCAAAGCTGGAACGAGCTGAATACCTCGCTCGACCGGCCGCTGATGAACCGCCCGCTGTCTGGCACCTACGCGCCCGGCTCCACCTTCAAGCCCTTCATGGCGCTGGCCGCGCTGGAAACCGGCAAGCGCACCACCAGCCAGGCCATCTCCGACCCCGGCTTCTTCTACCTGGGCAGCCACAAGTTCCGCGACGACGTGGTGGGCGGCCATGGCATGGTCGACATGCGCAAGTCGATCATCGTGTCCTGCAATACCTACTACTACATCCTGGGCCGCGACATGGGCATCGATCTGATCCATGACTTCATGAAGCCGTTCGGTTTCGGCCAGCTGACCGGCATCGACCTGGAAAACGAGAAGACCGGCGTGCTGCCCTCGCAGGCATGGAAGCGCAGCCGCTTCAAGAAGAACCCGCAGGCTGGCAAATGGGTCGGCGGCGATACGATTTCCGTCTCCAACGGTTCGGGCTACAACAACTACACGCCGCTGCAGGTGGCGCACGCGGTGGCCAACCTGACCAACAACGGCGTGGTGATGAAGCCGCACCTGGTGAAGATCATCGAGGACGGCGCCACCCGCAAGCGCACCCTGACCGTGCCCAAGGAAAGCTACCGTATCCCGCTCAAGCAGGAGAACATCGACTTCATCAAGAGCGCGATGGTGGGCGTGACCAGCGAAGGCGGCGGCACTGCGACGCGCGCCTTTGCCGGCGCCGAGTACGCGGTGGGCGGCAAGACCGGCACCGCGCAGGTGGTGGCGATCAAGGCCAACGAGAAGTACAACGCCGCCAAACTCAACGAACGCCTGCGCGACAACGCCTGGTTCACCGCCTTCGCCCCGGCCGAGCAGCCGAAGATCGCGCTGGCCCTGATCGTGGAGAATGCCGGCTTCGGCGGCGCCGAGGCAGCGCCGATCGCGCGCAAGGTGCTGGATTACTGGCTGCTGGGCAAGCGGCCGAAAGAAAAGGATACGA
Organism: Pseudoduganella sp.; assembly: GCF_041914865.1. Classification (NCBI taxonomy): domain Bacteria; kingdom Pseudomonadati; phylum Pseudomonadota; class Betaproteobacteria; order Burkholderiales; family Oxalobacteraceae; genus Pseudoduganella; species Pseudoduganella sp. The sequence goes on from NZ_JAYSCO010000037.1 coordinate 43,840, forward strand.
CGCCGGTGCCGAAGGAAGATGCGGTCACCGTGCCCGTGGAAGATTTACCCGCGGCCGACGTGGAGGCTGCGGCCGAGCGTCGCGCGCAGCAGCAGGGCGATGGCAGCGGCCAGGCCCCGGCGGCACCGGCCCCCGCGCCCGCCCCGGCGCCGGCCGACCAGAAGCCGCCTGCCGGCCCGCCGCGCAAGAGAGATTAAGGAGGCAGCATGCCTATCAATGAAAGGCGTTCACTGTGGCGGCGCATGCGCCCCTACGTGACCGTGTTCGACGGCCCGCTGATGCTGGTCATTACCTTCCTGCTGGCCACCAGCCTGGTGGCGCTGTATTCGGCCAGTATCGGCATTCCGGGCAAGATCGAGGACCAGCTGCGCAATATCGCCATGTCCTTTTTCGTGATGTGGCTGGTGGCCAATATCTCGCCGCAGAACATGATGCGCATTGCGCTGCCGGCCTATGTGGTCACGGTGTCGCTGCTGCTGGCGGTGGCGCTGTTCGGCACCATCAAGCTGGGCGCGCGGCGCTGGCTGAACCTGGGCTTCATCCAGATCCAGCCATCCGAATTCGCCAAGATCGCCGTGCCGCTGATGCTGGCCTGGTACTTCCAGCAGCGCCACGGCCAGCTGCGCTGGCAGGCCTACGCGCTGGGCGCCTTGCTGCTGCTGGTGCCAGTATTCCTGATCGCGCGCCAGCCCGACCTTGGCACCGCCTTGCTGGTGGTGGCGGCCGGCGGCTGCGTGATCTTCCTGGCCGGCCTGTCCTGGAAAGCCATCGGCGCCCTGTTCGCGCTGGGCGCAGCCTGCATGCCGGTGGCCTGGTCCATGATGCACGACTACCAGCGTGAGCGCGTGATGACGCTGATCGACCCCACCTCCGACCCGCTGGGCAAGGGCTTCCACATCCTGCAGTCGACCATCGCGATCGGCTCCGGCGGCATTACCGGCAAGGGCTGGACGCAGGGCACGCAGGCCCACCTGGAGTTCATCCCCGAGCGCACCACCGACTTTATCTTTGCCGTCTATTCCGAGGAGTTCGGCCTGATCGGCAACCTGGTCCTGATGGGCTTCTACCTGCTGCTGATCGGGCGCGGCCTGATGATCGCCTCCGGCGCGCCCAACCTGTTCACGCGTCTGCTGGCCGGCGCCATCACCATGATTTTCTTCACCTACGCCTTCGTCAATATGGGCATGGTGAGCGGCATCCTGCCGGTGGTGGGCGTGCCGCTGCCGTTCATGAGCTACGGCGGCACCGCGCTGCTGACGCTGGGCCTGGCCTCCGGCATCCTGATGTCGATCCAGCGCCACAGAAAGCTGGTGCAGACATGAAGCGCGCCATCCGACTCCTGCCGCTGGCGGCGGCGGCCATGCTGGCAGCCTGCGGCACCACGCCCACGCCAAGCGAGAGCACGCCGCGCAAGGCGCCGGCGCCGGTGACCGCACCGCAGCAGCCGGGCATCCCGGTGCTGCCGGCCGCCAATTCCGGCCGCGGCGCCTATTACCAGGACGACGGGCCGGGCGACAACCCGCCGCCAGGCCTGCTGGAGATGCCCGACGCGGAAGTGCGCAACGACCCGCTGCGCCCCGGCTCCAACAAGCCCTACGTGGTATTCGGCAAAACCTACAAGCCGATCCCGCTCGGCTCGGACTTCAGGCAGCGCGGCCTGGGCACCTGGTACGGCAAGAAATTCCACGGCCAGCGTACTTCGTCCGGCGAGATCTACGATATGTACAAGATGACGGCGGCGCACCCGACGCTGCCGATCCCGTCCTACGCGCGCGTGACCAATACGGGCAACGGCAAGTCGGTCGTGGTGCGCATCAATGACCGCGGACCGTTCCACTCGACGCGCGTGATCGACGTCTCCTACACCGCGGCGCTGAAGCTTGGCCTGCTGGTCAACGGCAGCACCCAGCTGGAAGTGGTGCACCTGAAACCGGAAGAGATCGAACGCATGATCGCCGCCCGCAAGCAGGGCGATGGCGCGCCCGCCGCCGTGGCTGCGGCCCCGCCCCCCCCGGCCGGCCAGCCGCAGGCCATGCCCAAAGCCGCGCCGATGCTGGCGTCCTCCGACGGTGAGAATGACGCGCGCGCCATGCTGGCCGGCGGCGCACCCGCGCCGGGCTTCTACCTGCAGCTGGGGTCCTACTCGCGCGAAGACGGCGCCGATGGTTTGCGCAAGCGCCTGGAGTCGACGGATGCGGGTCTCAAGCTCGATGTGGAGCAGGCCGGCAAGTTCTACCGCCTGTTTGCCGGCCCCTATGCCACCCGCGACGAGGCGCAGGCAGCGGGCAAGGCGCTGCCATCGAGCCTGAAGCTGAAGCCTATCGTTATCGAGCGTTAGTGCAGGAACGGGTTTCCTGTTCGGGGAACCTGGCCACGATCTTGGCGATGCGCGCCTTGGTCTCCTCGCTGATATCGCGGAACTGGTAGATCAGCTGTTTGCTGCCGGTGTAGCGCGGCGCCACGCGCGCGCTTTGCACGCCCTGCTTGTTGAGCGCCGCCAGCTGCGCCTGCGCCGCCGCCTCGGTGCGGAACACGCCCAGCGAAATACCCCAGCGCAGCGGCGAGCTGTCGTTCATCACGAAGAAATTGGTGATGCCCAGGTTGCGCAGTTCATCGGCTTTCTTGTCGGCCGCCGCGCGGCTGCCCTGCGGCGGGATATGCACGATATAGCTGGAGATTTCCTGGCCCGGCAGGTTGCGGCGCTGCTGGCGGTCGCCCAGGGCCAGCGGCGCCAGGCGCTCCTCGAACTTGCGCGCATCGGCCAGCACGAAATTGCCGGCCTCCAGGCAAGCGATGGCCGGCGGCTCGTCGCGCGGCACCGGCGCCGGCGGCGGCGGGTTGACCGCAGCGGCAACCGCTTCCGCCTTGCTGGCGCTGATCAGCTGCAGCTTGTCCGCGTTCTGCTGCTTTTGCAGGCGCGCCGGTTCATGCTCATTGCCGCTGAACTGGCCGAGGTAGCCCTTGCCGTAGGCGAACAGCACGGCATTGGCAGCGACCAGCAGGGCGAAAATCAGTTTCAGCACAGGTACTCCATCCGGGTCAGGCCGCGCGCAGGGCAGCGTGCAGGCCGATCATCACAATGTTCTCGACATGGCGGTGCGGTACCGGGACCGCCGGCGCGATATACGGCGCCGCGCCGCCCGAAATAATACATTCTACGGCCTGGTGCAGCTCAAACGCGCGCTCGATCGCCCCCGCCTGCGCGGCCAGGCAGCCGGTCAGGATCGCATCGTCGGTATTGTCCGCAAAGCCTTCCGGCAGCTTGCCTGGTTTGATTTGCGGCAGCTGCGCCGTGTTTTTGGCCAGGCTGGTCGCCATCAGGCCCAGTCCCGGCAGGATCATCCCGCCCAGGAACGTGCCGTCCGCCGTGATCGCATCAATGGTGGTCGCCGTGCCGCAGTTGGCGACAACGATCGCCTTGCCCGGCGCCAGCGCATGCGCCCCGATGGCCGCCGCAAAGCGGTCGCAGCCCAGCTGCGCGGGGTTGCGGTAGCCATTGCGCACACCGGCGCGCTGCGGCACCGAGGCGAACCACTCGACCGCTGCCGGCGCAATCCCCAGCGCCGGCGCCGCCAGCCATCCCGCCAGCATGTCGCGCACCGCTTGCCCCGCCACATTCGCCACCAGCACGCGGCCGATGCGTCCGGCGGGCCCCGTCCCGGGAGGCAGGGCCAAAGCCGACATGAGTCCGGCCGGGAAGTCGGCGGCGTCGGCGTGCATATGGGCGCCCTGGGCGTGCCAGGCGCCGAGGGCGGCGCCGGGTGCGGCGAGGGCCCATTTGATGCGGGTGTTGCCGGCGTCGATCAGCAGGTCGTAATTCATGGTGCAAGCCTCAGCGAAACGTCGCCCGACAGCACGGCGACGCGGCCGGCCGGCGTGTCGAGCAGCAGGCGGCCCTGGTCGTCGACCCCGGCGGCCAGGCCTTCTTGCTGTACCGCGCCCTGGTCGAGCAGGCGCACCGGCTGGCCGCGCCAGGCTTGCAGCGCGTTCCAGCGCTCGGTGAAGGCGGCAAAACCGGTATCGTCGAATTCGGCCAGCACCGCGCACAGGCGGCTGAGCAACTGGGCCAGCAGGGCATTGCGGTCCATCTGCGCCAGCCAGGGGGCGGACGAGACGTCGCGGCCAATGGCCGCTTCCAGTTCATCCGGCATCAGGAGGTTCATGCCGCAGCCGACCACGGCCCAGATCGTGCCGTCCGGCGCGGCCTGGGTTTCCACCAGGATGCCGGCCAGCTTGGCGCCGTCCTTCAGCACGTCGTTCGGCCATTTCAGCTGCACCGGCACGCCCAGGCCGCCCAGGGTCTCGGCAATCGCCACGCCAACGGCCAGCGGCAGGCCGACCATGCGGTGCAGCGGGGCGCGGAAAGGCCAGGCCACCGAGAAGGTGAGCGAGGCGCCCGGCGCCGACAGCCAGCTGCGGCCGGCGCGACCGCGCCCGGCGGTCTGCAGCTCGGCCACGCGCAGCACGGGGCCGCGCAGCGCCGCAGCGCCGCCCGCAGCGGACGGCACGCGTGCCAGCAGGTCGGCGTTGGTGGAGCCGGTTTCGGCGACTACTTCCAGCGCGACGTGGGAAGCGCTGGCGGCCAGCAGCGCGCGGATCGCCTCGGCGGCGAGGGGAGTTGCATTCATGATGTGCCCTTGCGCGCCTTATGCGGCGCTTTGGCGAAAGCCATGTCGTACAGCCAGTTCGGCAGCGCCCGCAGCAGGCGCGCGACCACGCCCATCTGCCACGGAATCACGCGGTAGCTGGCGCCACGTTCGATGCTGCGCGCCGCAGCCGCTGCAAAGGCGGCGGGCGCCATCAGGAACGGCATGGCGTATTTGTTTTTCTGCGTCATGGGCGTATCGATATAGCCCGGCGCAATGGTGACAACCTTGATCGCGCTGGCGCGCAGTTCCACGCGCAGCGCTTCGCAATACACGCGCACCGCGGCCTTGGACGCGCTGTAAGCGCCGCCGCCCGGCAAGCCGCGCACGCCGGCCACGCTGCCGATGCCCACCAGCCGCGCCGGCGTGCCCTGCGCGCGCATGGCCGCCACGAAGGGCGCGAAAGTGGCAACGGTCGCCGTCACGTTGGTGGCGATGATCGATTCGAACACCGGCAGGTCCTGCGCCAGTTCGGTGATGGTGCCGTGCGAGATGCCGGCGCTGGCGATCACGATATCGCAGCCGCCTGCATAGGCGAGGAAGGATTCCGCCGCTATGCGCACGGCGCCGTGGTCGGTCACATCGGCCGGGTAGGCGCGGTGCAGGTGCGGGTTGGGCAGGCTGGCAATGAGCGCATCCAGCGCATCGCCGCGGCGCGCCAGCAGGCCGAGCGTGCAGCCCTGCGCCGCGTAATGCGCGGCCAGGGCGGCGCCGATGCCGCTGGAAGCGCCGGTAATAAAGACGCGCTTCAAGGGCTTACTTCTTTTCCGCCTTGGCCTTGGCCACCAGGAAGTCCAGCACCTGCAGCGCATTGGCATGCTGCTGTTCTTCGGTCGGCTCCGGCTTGATGCGGCGGCTTGCTTCGGCGGGGGAGGTCATGTACTTGCCGTCGACGAACAGCATGGGCCAGTAATCGACGCGGTAGTCGGCCATCATGCGGTCGGTGCGGCGCAGCTTGGCCGCCACGCCCATGCCGTGATAGGTCGCCATGAAGTTGCGCTTGTCGATGCCCCGGCTGGCAGCCCAGTTGAACACCATTTCATCATTGCGCAGCGGGTTGTTCTGCACATGCATGGCCTCGAACGCCTTCTGGTGGTGCTGTTCCAGCAGGCCCATGGCGTCCAGCGTGAAGAACAGCTTTTGCTGCGGCAGCACCGACTGGCCGCGGCTCACGTGCACGCGCTTGAAGACGATGTTGTCGCCCTGTTTTTTCACCCAGGCCGCCAGCGCCGGTTCCAGGGCGTAGCAGTGGGGGCAGTAGTAGGCGAAGAACTCGATGACTTCGACCTTCTTGCCGGTATCGACGGCTTGCGGTTCGGGCAGCACGACGTATTCCGCGCCGGCGCTGGGCGCCGCCGGCGATGCGCCTGCACCGACTGCAAAACTGCACAATGCGGCGGCCAGGACCTGCTTGAAGAATTTCATCGTGCTGCTCCCCGTTACTTCTGGTTGCGGACCACGGCGACGTCGATGCCGTTTTCAGACAGCTTGGCGCGCACCTTGTTCATGGCTTCCACCTGGGTGAAAGGGCCCATGCGCACGCGGTGCAGCACGCCGGCGTCGGTGCTGCGGTCGGACACCGACGCCTCGAAGCCCAGCAAGGCCAGCTTGGCGCGGGTGTTCTCCGCATCGGCCGCTTCGCGGAAGGCGCCGGCCTGCAGGTAGTACACGAACTTTTCCTCGCCCGGCAGGGCAGGCGCCGGGGCGGCGGCCTGCGCCGGCGGGGCGGCGCTGTTCACTGGCGGCGGTGCGACAGGGGAGGTGGCTGCTGGCGCCGGCGCTGGCGCGGCCGGCTTGGCCGGGGCGTTGCCCTGCGCCTGGATGGTGTCCACCACCTTCTGCAGTTCGTCCACCGGCGGCGGCTTGGGCGATTCGCGTTCGAATTCGCTGTTGGCCTTGCGCACGGCGTCTTTGCTGCCATACATCGGCTTGTTCGGATCGGCGATCTGGCCGGATGCTTCATCGGTCGGCTTGCCGTTTTTCGGCGCCTTATCGGTGAACGGCGTCTGGCCCTTGGTGATCATCAGCGCGACGACCACTGCGATGACCAGGCCGATGACCAGGCCGATGACGATGCCGACCAGGGTGTTGCCTTGCTGCCGACCCGGGGAAAAGCGATTAGTGCGAAAAGCCATGAGGTCCTTACATTTGGTTAGGAGCGGATACGCCGATCAGCGCCAGGCCGTTGCGCAGCACCTGGCGGGTGGCCACCATCAGCGCCACGCGGGCCAGCTTGGTCGCCTCGTCTTCCACCAGCACTTTTTCGGCAAAGTAGAAGGAGTGCAGGGCGGCGGCCAGGTCGCGCAAGTAGAAGGCCACCTGGTGCGGGCCCAGTTCGGCCTGGGCGCGCGCCAGTACTTCCGGATACTGGGCCAGTGCCGCCAGCAGGGTCGCTTCGGTCGGCGCGGTCAGCGGCGACAGGTCGACGTTGGCCACGCTGGCTTCGTCGCCGCCCCAGTTTTCCAGCATGCGGCAGATACGCGCGTGGGCGTACTGCACGTAGTAGACCGGGTTCTCGTCGGAGGTCTTCAGCGCGACGTCGACGTCGAACACGAATTCGGTGTCGGCTTTACGCGAGATCAGGAAGAAGCGCACGGCGTCGCGGCCCTTGGTGATATCGCCGCCGCCGGACCATTCGATCAGGTCGCGCACGGTGACGTAGGAGCCGGCGCGCTTGGAGATCTTCACCTCGGCGCCGTCCTTCATCACGGTGACCATCTTGTGCAGCACGTAGTCAGGGAAGCCTTGCGGGATGCCCATGCCGACCGCCTGCAGGCCGGCGCGCACGCGCGCGATGGTGCCGTGGTGGTCGGAACCCTGCACGTTGATGGCCTGGGTGAAGCCGCGCTGGAACTTGACGATGTGGTAGGCCACGTCCGGCACGAAGTAGGTGTAGCCGCCGTCGGTCTTGCGCATGACGCGGTCCTTGTCGTCGCCGTAGTCGGTGGTGCGCAGCCACAGGGCGCCGCCGTCTTCGTAGGTGTGGCCGTTGGCGACCAGCGCTTCCACGGCCTTTTCCACCTTGCCGTCGGAGTACAGCGAGGACTCCAGGTAGTAGTTGTCGAACTTCACGCCGAAGGCCTGCAGGTCGATGTCCTGCTCGTTGCGCAGGTAGGTGACCGCGAAGGCGCGGATGTTCTCGATGTCTTCCACGTCGCCGGAGCCGGTCACCGGCTGGCCGTCAGAGGCGGACACGGTTTTCTTAGCCAGGAAGTCGGCGGCGATGTCGGCGATGTAGTCGCCGTTGTAGGCCGATTCAGGCCATTCCGCGTCGCCCGGTTTGAAGCCCTTGGCGCGGCACTGCACCGAGGTGGCCAGGGTCTGGATCTGCACGCCGGCGTCGTTGTAATAGAACTCGCGGGTGACCTTGGCGCCTTGCGCTTCGAACAGGGACGACAGCGCGTCGCCCAGGGCCGCCTGGCGGCCGTGGCCCACGTGCAGCGGGCCGGTCGGGTTGGCGGAGACGAATTCGATGATGACGTTCTTGCCGGCCAGTGATTCGCTCTTGCCGAAGGCGGCGCCTTGCTGCAGCACGGTCTTGACCACGGACTGCTTGGCGGCGTCGGTCACGCGCAGGTTGATGAAGCCTGGACCGGCGATTTCGGCGCTGGCAACCAGCTGCTTGCCGGCCGGGTTTTCCTGCAGGGCGGTGACGATCTTCTGCGCCAGTTCGCGCGGGTTCATTTTCAGCTGCTTGGCCAGCTGCATGGCGATATTGCAGGCGACGTCGCCGTGGCTGGCATCGCGCGGACGCTCCAGTACCACGTTGGCTTTAACGTCGGAACCTTCCAGGATCGGGGTCAGGGCGGCCTGGAACAGGGAAATGATCTCTTGCTTTTGTTGGGCGAGCATGTGGTGTGCGGGCGGCTGGCCGCCTCTATATAAACGTCTGAAAAGAGGGACATTATACTGAAAAGCGTATCATTCTCCCTATTGGTTGACACGGCGCAGAATGGCCGAGCCGCTGCTGGGGCAAGCTGGGCGAATGGCCCAGCCGACCATCCGGCAGTTTCGCAACCTTGTCCGAGCCGGGCATTACCGAGTCTCGTTGCATGCAAGGGAGGGGCTGGAAGATGACGGACTATTTGAAAAAGACTTCCGAAGAATCATCCTCGGCGGGAGAATCGTCGAACATCAAGTCGATCGGGGTACGGGAGAACGCAAATACCTGGTCTTCGGTCGAACCTGTGACGGTAGACCCGCCTATAGCGCAGTCAAAATCGAAACCGGCTCCGGCAGATTGGTTGCCATTACCGTCTATGCTGTCGCATGAACTCTGCTCTTCCTGTGGTCATCAAGGTTTGCGCTTGCGCCGGGTTACACGCAGTTGCGGCAGTGGCCAGGACATTGTTGTTATTGAACATATCCCGATGGTGTTTTGCCCACATTGCGGGGAGGGCTATTTTTTGCCCGAAACACTGCGTGAAATTGATCGAATGAAGGCGCAGAGGGACGGTTTTCAGCAGCTCCGGCTGGCTCCAGTGCTGGCATTCCCATCTTAGTTGGCATGCGTCCCGGGTTACAATCTTGGTTTTCACAGATTTACCGCGATTAAGCGGCCTCCCCGGCCGCTCCGCCGGCTGGCGGGCGCGATGACAGGATTGCAATGACTAAGAAAGAGCGCCCAACCTTATCCCTCAAACCTCAGGCTAAGCCGGCAGCGCCGGCTGGCAAGGCGCCTCGCGCGCAGGGGGAGGGCGCCAAACGCGGCGCCGGACCTGGCACCGGCGGCCCACGCGCCGCCGGCCAGCGTCCAGCCGGCCAGACCCGCAATGATTCCGCCCCACGCACCAGCGGCCCGCGCCCAAGCGGCGACGGCCAGCGTAGCTTCGCACCGCGCAGCGGCGAAGGTCGCGGCGAGGGCGGCCAGCGCTTCGGCGGCGGCGAAGGCCGTGGCCCGCGCGAAGAAGGTCGCGGCGAGGGCGG
>NZ_JAYSCO010000038.1:0-34690 GCF_041914865.1 Pseudoduganella sp.
CGACTGCAATGATCTTGTCCGTATGCTCAGGATGGCGGCCGGTATCGATCACCAGTAATTCACGCGGTCCCTCGAACACAATCGAGTTCCCATCCGGCTGCGCCTCTTTCGGCAGCTTGCCTTCGATGAAGGTGTACGGCGTTGCGGTGGCCGCCAGCAGCAGGGCCAGGGATGCAGTCAGAGTCATTCAGGGTTCCTCAAAGCTTGTCCAGTTCCGTTCCTCAGCCAACGCTTCGAATGCGTTGCCGGCGCGTCGGCTTGGTGTCATAGCGCGGGGTCCATTGTCCATCAACCTGGACCTCGTAGGCGGAAAAGCTAAAGGGGATCAACTGCCGCGCAAGAGGATTGGGCGAGGACATCAAATGGAAATGCAAATGCGGTACGAGGGATTGGCCGCTGTCGCCCACTTCCGCCACGGGCTGCAACGCCTCGACCACATCGCCAGAGGCTACGCGCAGGGAGCCGTTGCGCGCATGCGCCAGGAAGGCGTACACCTCGGGATGTTCGATCGATTCGATCACCAGGTGGTTGCCCGCGAGGGGGAGGATGTCGCCCGTCTGCGTGGCCTCCAGGGCCGCGAAGCGCCGCTTTTCCTCCGCTGAGAATGCCGAGCGCACATTCCCTGCCAGTTTCATCAGGTAGCTTTGCGGGCGTTCTTCCCAGCCGTCCTGCGCCGCCACTACCCGGCCGGCAAACGGGCTGACAATCGGCTGGCCCCAGCCAAGGTAGTCTTCGTACGGCACCGCCGTCAACAGTTCACGCCATGCCGAAACCCGGGTCGCCTTCAAGCGCCGGTCGAGGCGCATGAAATCGAATGCCAGCTCATGGCCCGGCTCTGTGCCATCGGCGCCGACATACCATTCACCAAGCAGGGGGACTCGAACCGACAGGGGCGCCGTCATCATCACCTCTAAACGGCCAGCAGCACACCGTGCTGTGCCGACGCCTTCGTGATTAAAGCGCCGGCTTCATCGCGGAAGCGGGCCAGGCTCGGTCCTGCTTCATGGAGGGTAAGCGCCTCCTGGCTGGCATAGGCCTCGAACAGCACCACCGAGTTTGGGTTGTCGCTTGACGCCACGATCTCGAACTGCAGCGTCCCTGGCTCGGTATCCAGGCATCGCTGCTTATGTTCCATGAGCGCTTGCAGGAAGGCCGCTTTCGCGCCAGCCTGGAACTCAATGGTCACGACGAGGGCAACTTTTTCCATGTGGTCCTCGCTAGGTCAGGCCGGCCACAGGCCGACAATTGCGAAGGCGGCGGCATCCAGTTCGCTGAACGCCCGGCCTGTCATGCCCTCGACCGGCCCGAAGACCGCTGCGGCACCGGGAAGGGCAATGAACATCACACCGCCAGGCATATTCAAAGAAGTCTCCCCCGACAAGTCAAAGTATCGTTAGCATCTTACTATGCTTGCTGCGGGATGTAGAGCTGGTCGGCGACTTTCTTCAGCTCGTGCCCTGGCATCAGCTGTTCGCTGATGGTGAGGATGGAAAACAGGTTCCTTTTCAAATCCGCTTCCGGCAGATCGCCTTCGCGCAAGGCTGTCTGCAGCAGGTGCAGGGCCATATCGGCCAGCAGGATGCGTTGTTTGTCCGGCCAGGTGGGATCGCCACGCTTCGACGAATCTTTCCGGTACAACGACTCCGTCAGGTCATGGGCCTTGCGCCCCAAATCCAGAATTTCATTCCGCGCTACATTATCCATACACATTTCCATCCGCAAGAAGGTTGCGCTTTAATTTCCCCGACATCCGAAGGGAAGCGCGCCCTCGCATATCGTCTCCGTTTGCCCTGTATCAATGGCGGAAAACCTGACTCCCGTAAAGTGAAGTTTTTCTAGCCTTTGGGGGCACCATACTATGTTACTGAGTAAGGCGCACGGCGCCTTGTTTTGCTGCCTCAATCTGGCGATTTCTTGCTGCCCTGCCGGGGAGCTGACCTGCCCCGCTTCCATCACTTCAAGCGAAGCGATAACTGCCCAGGTCAGCGGGTGGGAGGCAGTATCAACCCCACAGGTACATGAGCTGGAGAACGCCCAGGTCTATGACGGGCATCCGAATGACACGGCTTCACTGGTGCCGGACAAAAGCAGCAGCCGTGGACATGTGCATCAGGCCACCTGGCTCCTTGCTGCGGAAAGGGAGCGGGACACCTGGGTAGGCTGCAGCTACAAAAACAGCTCGCTCCTCCTTGCGCAAAAGGTGCCCCCGCATGCTCGCCGTTGCGTCCTTACCTACCAACGGAAAGGGAAGTCCCGACCAGGCGAGCTGACTGGCGTGGAATGCCGATAGCGCCTGGTCAAAGCTGCGCCAGCGCGCGCTCGATATCGGCGATCAGGTCGTCCGGGTCTTCCAGGCCGATGTTGAAGCGCACCAGCGTGCCCTTCCCGCTCCAGTTCTTGCGCATGGCGTGGATGCGGTACGGGATGCACAGGCTGTGCGCACCGCCCCAGCTGTAGCCAATCCCGAATAACTTGAGCGAGTCGACGAAGCGGTCCGTTTGCGCCTCGCTGTACTTTTCGTCGAACAGTACGGAGAACAGGCCGCCAGCGCCGGTGAAGTCGCGCTTCCAGAATTCGTGGCCGGGACAGTCTTCAAACGCCGGGTGCAGGACTTTGCTGATTTCCGGTCGCGCTTTGAGCCAGGCAGCGACTTTGCGCGCGGCGGCGTCGTGCGCGTCGAAACGCAGCTTCAGCGTGGGCAGGTTGCGCAGGACGAGGTAGGTGTCGTCGGCGCTGACGCCCAGGCCGAGCCGCATGTGGGCCATGCTGAGGCGTTCGTGCAGCAGTTTATCGCGCGTGACCAGGGCGCCCATCAGGACATCGGAGCCGCCAGACTGGTATTTGGTCAGGGCCTGCATGACGATGTCGATGCCGAGGTCGAAACCGCGCAGGGCCAGGCCGGCGGACCAGGTGTTGTCGAGGGCTGTCAGGACGCCCTTCTGTTTGGCGGCTGCGCAGATGGCGCGCAGGTCGGGCACTTCCATCGAGACCGAGCCGGGGGCTTCGGTCCAGACCAGCTTTGTGTTGGGCTGGATCAGTCCTGCGATGCCGGCGCCGATCATCGGGTCGTACAGGCGGGCGCTGATGCCGAAGTCGGTGGACAGCCAGCGTGCGAGGTCGCGGTTCGGGCTGTAGACGTTATCGGGCAGCAGCACGTCGTCGCCGGATTTCAGCAGCGCGAAGTTGCACATCGCGATGGCAGCAAGTCCGCTGGGGGCCAGCAGGCAGTGCTTGCCGCCTTCGATCTCGGCCAGGCGGGCTTCGAGGGTGAAGGTGGTGGGAGTGCCGTGCAGGCCGTAGGTGTAGGCGTTCTTTTCCTTCCAGTCGCCCGAGCGCATGGCGGCGACGTTCTTGAACAGGACGGTGGAGGCGTGGTGGATCGCGCTGGAGAAGGCTGCAAAGCCTTCGGGCGGCACGTAGTCCGTGTGGATGATTTGGGTTTGCAGGTGCTTTTTGGTCATGGCACCTATTCTAAACCGGGAAACCCGGAAACCCGGAAACCGGGGTGTGTCCCCCCCGGGGCGACCCCCCCGGGGCGGAGGGGCCGGGGGTTGGGGGTTTGGGTGTTTGTTTTGGGGCAAAAAAAAAAACACCCACCCCCCAACCCCCGCAGAAGGTTTGTGTGTTTTTTTGTTTTTTTCTCCTCCCCACATTCAAACCCCCGCCCCCCCCCAACCCCGCGCCGGGGGGGGCCCCCCGCGCGGGGTCAGACCCCGGCTGTGCGAAGGCCGCGGGTTTGGGTGTATGCCTTTGACTTTTCGCGAAAAATCAAAAGCGCACACCCGAAAACCGCGGCCTACGTGTTGCTGGGGTCTGACCCTTGGGTCAGACCCCGGTTTACCGGGTTTACTGCGCCTCACCCCACAGGTCGTGCGCATCGGAAGTGGTGATTTCAACGTCAAAGAACTGACCAACCGCCAGCTTCTTCTTCGGATCAAACGGCCGCTTAACGTGAACCACGCCATCGATCTCCGGCGCATCCGCCGCCGAGCGACCAATCGCACCGCTAGGGGTCAGCTCATCGATCAGCACCTTCACAGTCTTGCCCACCTTGGCCTTCAGGCGCTGGCGCGAAATCTCTTCCTGCAGCAGCATCACGCGGCCGCGGCGTTCTTCGCGCACTTCCTCCGGCACCGGATTATCCAGCTCATTCGCCGTCGCGCCCTCCACCGGCGAGTAGGCGAAGCAGCCCAGGCGGTCGATCTGCGCTTCCTTCAGGAAGTCCAGCAGGTACTCGAACTCCGCCTCGGTCTCGCCCGGGAAGCCGGCGATGAAAGTGGAACGGATCACCAGGTCCGGATTCATCTCGCGCCACTTCAGGATGCGGTCCAGGTTCTTCTCGCCCGACGCCGGGCGCTTCATGCGCTTCAGCACATCCGGGTGCGCATGCTGCAGCGGGATATCCAGGTAAGGCAGCACATGGCCGTCGCCCATCATCGGGATCACTTCATCCACGTGCGGGTATGGGTAGACGTAATGCAGGCGCACCCAGGCGCCGTACTGCTTAGCCAGCTCGCCCAGGGCCTGGGTCAGCTGGGTCATATGGGTCTTCACCGGACGGCCGTTCCAAAAACCGGAGCGGAATTTCACGTCCACGCCGTAGGCCGAGGTATCCTGCGAGATCACCAGCAGCTCCTTCACGCCGGCCTTGAACAGGTTCTCCGCTTCCAGCATCAGTTCCGCGATCGGGCGCGACACCAGGTCGCCGCGCATCGATGGGATGATGCAGAACGAGCAGCGGTGGTTGCAGCCTTCGGAAATCTTCAGGTAAGCGTAATGCTTCGGGGTCAGCTTAATGCCTTGCGGCGGCAGCAGGTCGATGAATGGTTCGTGCGGCTTGGGCAGGTGGGTGTGCACCTGGGCCATCACCTCGCCCACCGCGTGCGGGCCGGTCACGGCCAGGACTTTCGGGTGGACTTTCTGGATGATGTCGTCGCCGTCCTTGTCCTTCTTGGCGCCGAGGCAGCCGGTCACGATGACCTTGCCGTTTTCAGCCAGCGCTTCGCCGATGGCGTCCAGCGATTCCTGCACGGCAGCGTCGATGAAGCCGCAGGTGTTCACGATCACCAGGTCGGCACCGTCGTACGACTTGGCGGTTTCGTAGCCTTCGGCGCGCAGCTGGGTCAGGATCTGTTCGGAGTCGACCAGCGCTTTCGGGCAGCCGAGGGAGACAAAACCAACTTTGGGTGCGGGGGTGCCTTCGGCGGGGGTGATGCGGGTGATTTGCTTGGATTGCATGGCAGATAGCTGATGATTCAGGGCAATCCACCATTATAGCAAAAGCGGGAGGCTAGCTCCCGCTTTCACAGCTTACTTTTTGTCCGTCGGCGGCGGCGCAAACGGGAACGAGCCGAAGATATTCTTGCTCTGGTTCTGCATCTGCTCCTGCATTTGCACAAACAGGCTCTTGGACTGGTCAATATAGTTATTCATCATGCCCTGCATGATCGGCGCCTGCACGTTCATGAACTGGGTCCACATTTCCGGGCTAAAGGTTTTGCCGTCGAAACTGGCCGCGCCCTGGGTGAATTTGCGCTGGATATCGGTAAATGCCTGGATATTCTTTTCCAGGTAAGACCCCATCATGCCCTGCATGGCGTGGCCATAGAAACGGATGATCTGGGCCAGCACATCGGTGGAGAACATCGGCACGCCGCTCGCTTCCTCTTCCAGGATGATCTGGAGCAGGATGCTGCGGGTCAGGTCTTCGTTGGTTTTGGCATCGACCACGGTGAACTCCTCGGCATCGAGCACGAGCTGTTTCACGTCGGTCAGGGTAATGTAGGAACTGGTTTGCGTATCGTAAAGACGGCGATTCGGGTATTTCTTAATCAAGCGTTCTGTACTTTTCTTTGCACTACTCATCACAAGTCCATTTATTGCGCCGCAGCGCGTTTACCTGCCGTTGATAATATTTGCGACCCCATTATAGGGCGAAAAAAAAGCTTTTGGCACGACAATGTTATAAGTTAACCGATTGTCGTGGCCAATATTGCAACGCAACTTAATATTGCCGATCTTTAATCAGCTTTTGCCTTCACGTAACGTCCGGGTGCCGGCTCGATCGGCTGGAAAGTCGCATTTCCCAGCTTGGTGCGGGCTTTCACGTCCTTGCCGCCATGCTCGGCCAGGAAGGCCGCCCAATCCGTCCACCAGCTGCCCGGATGCTCCACGGCGCCGGCAAACCACTCGTCCGGGCTGGCGGGGCGGGCATCGTTGGTCCAGTAGCTGCGCTTCTTCTTGGCCGCCGGGTTGATCACACCCGCAATGTGGCCGGAAGCGCCCAGGATGAAGGTGTTCCGGCCCGGCTTCTTCGGGTTCAGGATCTTCGTCGACTGGTAGGCCGAATTCCACGGCACGATGTGGTCTTCGCGCGAGGCGTAGATGAAGGCCGGCGCGTCGATTTTCGACAGGTCCACTTTCTCGCCCGCCACGGTCAGCTTGCCCGGCACTTTCAGGCTGTTTTCCAGATAGGTGTTGCGCAGGTACCAGCAGAACATCGGGCCCGGCAGGTTGGTAGAGTCCGAGTTCCAGTACAGCAGGTCGAATGGCGGCGGTTCATTGCCTTTCAGGTAGTTGGACTGGACATAGTTCCACACCAGGTCGTTCGGTCGCAGGCTGGAAAAGGTGCTGGCCAGGTCGCGTCCCGGCATCAGGCCGCCGTTCTTCAGGGTCTGCTCGCGCAGCTGCACCTGCGGCTCGTCCACAAACACGTTCAGCACGCCGGTATCGCTGAAGTCGAGGAAGGTGGTCAGCAAGGTGACCGCCGCCGCCGGCTGCTCGCCGCGCGCCGCCATTACGGCCAGCGCGGTGGACAGCAAGGTGCCGCCGACGCAGAAGCCAAGCACGTTCAGCTTGTCCTGCTTGCTGATCTCGCGCGTGATGTTGATGGCGTTGATGGCGCCCTTCTCGATGTAGTCGTCCCAGGTGGTCTTGGCCAGCGACTGGTCCGGGTTGCGCCAGGACACCAGGAACACGGTATTGCCCTGCTCCACCGCGTAACGCACCAGCGAATTCTCCGGCTGCAGGTCGAGGATGTAGTATTTGTTGATGCAAGGCGGCACCATCAGCAGCGGGCGCTCGTGCACGGTCTTGGTCAGCGGCGCGTACTGGATCAGCTGGAACAGCTCATTCTCGTACACCACCGCGCCTTCGGTCGTGGCCAGGTTGCGGCCCACTTCAAAGGCTTTTTCATCGGACAGGGAAATATGGCCCTTCTGGATATCGCCCAGCAGGTTGGCCAGGCCCTTGGTCAGGCTCTCGCCCTTCGATTCGATCAGCTTCTGGTGCGCTTCCGGGTTGGTGGCCAGGAAATTGGCCGGCGACATCGCGTCCACCACTTGCTGCACGGCGAAGCGGATTTTCTGCTTCTGCTGCGGGGTTGCATCAACGGCTTCCGCCATTTGCATCAGGAATTTGCTGTTCAGCAGGTATGATGCCGCATTGAACGCGGACACCGGATTGCCCTGCCAGGCTTCGGACGAGAAGCGGCGGTCCTTCACCGACGGCGATTTGCCGCTCAGGAATTCCTGCCACAGTGCAGTGAACTCGCCCATATAATCGTTCCTCAGCTGCTCCATCGCTTCCGGGCGCACGGCGGCACCGGCATCGCGCAGCAGCGCAGCGCCTGGCACCACATCCATTTCCGGCATCATTTTGAACCAGGACTGCCATTGGTTCGGGTCGCTGACTTGTGCCATCCAGGCGTTTGCGAAGGCTTGCGGGTCGGGCATGTTCATTTTTGAGTCCGTTAAAAATACAATTTTTGGAAAAAAAATGCTGATTGTTGCTGTTGCCTGGCTCTACGTCACAGTGCTGATGGCGTTCACGGAACCTACCGTGGTCGCCGGCATCATGACTTTCCTGTTCTATGGCGTGTTGCCATTAGGAATACTATTTTATCTAACAGGTGGCAAACGCCGCAAACGCAAACGGGCAGCCGAAGCCGCCCGTCGCGATGAACCACCTACTGTTTGATCCAGATCAAACTCGCCTGCCGCCCTGTCACCTTGTCGCGGCGATAGGAATAAAAGCGGCTGGCGTCGGTGACCGTGCATAAATCGCCGCCCGCCACGTCGGTCACGCCAACCCGCCGCAATGTGAGCCGCGCCAACGCGTAGATGTCGGCCAGGTACTTGCCTGGCATGCTAACCCGCGGCACGAAGGCGGCGCGCACCGCAGCCTCCTCGCCTGCCGAGCCTGCCGCCCCGGCGAGGAAGGCGGCCAGCACTTCCTCCCCTACTTCAAACTCCTGCGGACCGATGGCCGGGCCGAGCCAGGCAATGATTTCATTGCCCGCCGCGTCCGCTGGTGCCGGCGCCAGCTCGGCACGCATGGCCGCCACCGTCGCCTCCAGCACGCCGCCGGCCAGGCCGCGCCAGCCGGCGTGCGCCGCCCCGACCACGGTGCCGGCGCGGTCGGTGAACAGCACCGGCAGGCAATCGGCGGTCTGGATGGCGCAGATGGCGCCCGGCATGGTGGCGATGCTGGCATCGGCCTCCGGCACGCTGCCGCGCGCCAGGCGGTCGGCCCGGGTTACGGCATTGCCATGCACCTGCGACAGCCAGGCCGGCTCGGACGGCAGGCGTCCGCGCACGATGGCGCGGTTGAATGCCACATTGGCCGGATCGTCGCCGACATGGACACCCAGGTTCAGGCCGCCACCCGCCGTGGCCACGGCCTGCGGGCCCGGGCCGTACGGCTCGGGGCTGACGCCGCCACGCCGGGTGGTGCACACAAAA
Organism: Pseudoduganella sp.; assembly: GCF_041914865.1. Lineage (NCBI taxonomy): Bacteria > Pseudomonadati > Pseudomonadota > Betaproteobacteria > Burkholderiales > Oxalobacteraceae > Pseudoduganella > Pseudoduganella sp. The sequence goes on from NZ_JAYSCO010000038.1 coordinate 8,742, forward strand.
CCGATATTGTCGGGCGCGCCGGGCCAGTCAGGCACCAGCCATTGCGCCCCTTGGAAGGAATGCTGCATTTACTCGTCGTCGAATTCGTCGTCGTAGATATCGTAGTCTTCGTAGTCGCCATGGCCGGCTGCGGCGGCGGCCAGCGCCGCCTCGTCCGGCTCTTCGATGCCGGCGCGCGCCATCAGCTCCAGGAAGTCCTCCGCCAGCGGCACATGCCACTCCATCTGTTCGCCGGTCACCGGGTGGATCAGGCCCAGGCGGCGCGCCTGCAGCGCCTGGCGCGGGAACACGCTGGCCATATGCTGCTTGCCGTAGACCTGGTCACCGATCAGGGAGAAGCCCAGGTGCGCCATGTGCACGCGGATCTGGTGCGTGCGGCCGGTCTCCAGGCGGCACTGCACCAGCGAGACCGGGCGGCCGTCCAGCTTGCCTTCCACCAGGCGCTGGTAGTGGGTGATGGCCGGTTTGGAACCCATGCTGGTCGAGACCGCCATCTTCACGCGGTCCTTCTGGTCGCGGCCCATGGACGCGTCGATCGTGCCGCTCTGGCGCGGGGTGCCCCAGACCACGCACCAGTACTCGCGCTTCACAGTACGCGCCTGCAGCTGGCGCACCAGGTCGGTCTGGGTCGGCAGGTCTTTGCCCACTACCATCAGGCCGCTGGTGTCCTTGTCCAGGCGGTGTACGATGCCGGCGCGCGGCACGCCGCCCAGCTGCGGCCAGCGGTGCAGCAGGCCGTTCAGCATGGTGCCGGACCAGTTGCCGGCGCCTGGGTGCACGACCAGGCCGGCCGGCTTGTTGATGACCAGCAGGTGGTCGTCCTCGAACACCACGTCCAGCGGCACGTCTTCCGGGGTGAAGGCCACGTCTTCCGGGGCCGGCTGCGGGATGACCAGGATTTTCTCGTCGCCGTACACGGTGGCGCGCACTTTGGCGGGTTTGCCGTCGACGGTGATATGGCCTTCCTCGATCCACGATTGCAGGCGGCCACGCGAGAATTGCGGCACCAGGCGCGCCACAACCTTGTCCAGGCGCTCGCCGCAGACTTCCTTGGTCAATTCGAGTTCAATCGGGGCCAGCGGGTCGCCCGCAGGCGCATCTTCACCAAAATCACCTTCAAAATCGGCGTCAAAATCGTTATCAGGCATTTGTTCTGCCGAATTCATCTCAGGTTTCAATATCACAGCATTCCCATCGGCTATAATCAGCCAAGTTTAGTATTTTGGTTAACGATTCCTTGCACATCAACATGCAAAAAAAATTATCGGTAGTTGCAGCAACAGTTGTACTGTTTAGTTTGTCTGCTTGTGGCCTGTTCCCAGAACGTGCGGATGAGTCCCGAGGCTGGTCCGCATCGAAATTATACTCGGAGGCCAAGGATGAGCAGGCCAGCGGCAACTATGAACGTGCCGTCCAGCTGTTTGAGCGCCTCGAATCGAGCTACCCATTCGGTACTTATGCGCAGCAGGCGCAGATGGAAGTGGCTTACTCCCACTACAAGGCACAAGACCAGGCCCAGGCCCTGGCAGCCGCCGAGCGCTTCATCAAGCTGCACCCGAACCACCCGAACGTGGACTATATGTACTACCTGCGCGGCCTGATCAACTTCAACGATTCGATCGGCCTGCTGAACTTCCTGTACGAGCAGGACCCGGCCGAACGCGACCCGAAAATGACGCGCGAAGCGTTTGCCGCTTTCAAGGCCCTGGTCGAGAAGTTTCCGAATAGCAAGTATACCCCGGACGCCATCGACCGCATGAAGTACCTGATCAATGCGATGGCCAAGTACGAAGTCTATGTGGCGCGCTATTACTACCGCCGCGGCGCCTACCTGGCGGCGATCAACCGCGCCCAGGGCGTGCTGACCGATTACGCGGATTCGCCGTCGATCGAAGAAGCGCTGGCCATCATGTACCGCGGCTACGACAAAATGGGCAACTTCACCCTGCGCGACGATACCAAGCGCGTGTTCGTCAAGAACTTCCCCGACAGCAAAATGCTGGAGGATGACGGCAGCAAGAAGACCGCCTGGTGGCGTGTCTGGTAAGACCTGCGGCGCCTGCCCCTCGGGGCAGGCGTTTTAGCGTCAGGCTGCGATCTTGCGGCGGAACACCCAGGTCGTGTCATTGGAGGCATCCGCCTCAAACTTGTAACCATCCACATCGAACTTCTTCAGCTTTTGCGGGTCGGTGATGTTGTTCACCGCCGCATAGCGCGCCAGCATGCCGCGCGCGCGCTTGGCGAAGAAGGAAATGATCTTGTATTTGCCGCCCTTCCAATCCTCGAAGACGGGCGTAATCACCGGCATGGCCAGCTTCTTCGGCTTGACCGACTTGAAGTACTCGTCGGATGCCAGGTTGACCAGCACCGGCGAACCTTCCTTGTTCAGCGCCTCGGTGATCATGTCGCCCCAGAACTCGTACAGGTTCTTGCCGCGCGGGTTCTGCAGGCGGGTGCCCATTTCCAGGCGGTGCGGGTGGATCAGGTCGAGCGGCTTGAGCATGCCGTACAGGCCGGACAGGATGCGGATGCGCGACTGGGTGTAATCGAGCTGTTTGGCCGTCATGCTGCGCGCGTCCAGGCCGTCGTACACGTCGCCGTTAAAGGTCATCACCGCCTGGCGCGCCTCGCCGGTATCCTTGGTCCAGCTGGCGTAGCGCGCCACGTTCAGCGTGGAGAGCGCATCCGACAGGTCCATCAGCTCACCCAGTTCCTGCGGCGAGAAATCGCGCAGGCGCTCGATCAACTGTTCCGAGTGATCGAGGAAGGCGGGTTGCGTTGCAAGTTTGGTGGTGGGCGGAGTCTCCAGGTCAAGACTTTTTGCAGGCGACAGCACAATCAGCATAAGATTCAAAATTAAAGCGAAAAACCCCGACATGATACCCGTTCCACCACAAGTTGCACCGAAGCGCATCGTCATCGACACCAACGTCTGCCTCGACCTGTTCGTTTTCCAGGACCCGCGCTGGGCGGGCCTGCTGGCAGCCATCGAAAGCGGCGCGGTCGAAGCGATCACCCGCGCCGACTGCCGCGCCGAATACCTGTTCGTGCTGAACTACCCGCACCTGCCGCTGGACGAGAGCACCAGGCCCCTGAGCGCCGCCCGCTTCGACCAGTACATCAAGGTGGTGCAGCCGCCGGAATCGGGCGTGCGCCTGCCGGTGTGCACCGACCGCGACGACCAGAAGTTCCTGGAACTGGCGCGCGACGCCCAGGCCGACATCCTGATCACCAAGGACAAAGCCCTGCTCAAGCTGGCCAAGCGCCTGGCCAAGGCCGGCATGTTCAAAGTGATCGTGCCGGAGAAGTGGTCGCTGGACGTTTAACTTGGTTTAACTTCGCTTGACTTTTTGGTTTTACCCTCAGGGCAACACTTGTTTTATTTGGCTGCGCTAGAATGGAAAAAACATCCACTTTCCCAGCCAGATGAAACAACTGCAATCCCGCCTGCCTGCTGTCGGCACCACCATTTTTTCGCGCATGTCCGCCCTGGCGGCACAGCATGGCGCCGTCAACCTCGGCCAGGGTTTCCCCGATTTTGCCTGCGACCCCAAGCTGGTCGACATGGTCACCGTGGCCATGCGCGAAGGCTTTAACCAGTACCCGATCGGCACCGGCGCGCCGGTGCTGCGCCAGGCCATCGCCGACAAGATCGCGCGCGTCTACGGCTGGCAGTACGACGTCAATACCGAAATCACCGTCACGCCCGGCGCCACGGAAGCGCTGACCACCGCCATCCTGTGCAGCGTTCACCCGGGCGATGAAGTGATCGTGATTGAACCCGCCTACGACAGCTACCTGCCGGCCATCGAGCTGGCCGGCGGCGTACCGGTGCTGGTGCAGATGGAAGTGGCCGACCATGGCGGCTACAGCGTGCCGTGGCCGTGCCTTGCCGCAGCGGTGTCGGAACGCACGCGCATGATCATCATCAACACGCCGCACAATCCAACCGGCAGCGTGCTGCGCGCCGCCGACCTGGCTGCCCTGGCCGATATCGTTCGCGGCACCGAAATCCTGATCCTGTCGGACGAAGTCTACGAACATATGGTGTACGACGGCGAGCAGCACGAATCGATGTGCCGCCACCCGGAGCTGGCGCAGCGCGCCTTTGTCGTCTCAAGCTTCGGCAAGACCTACCACGTCACCGGCTGGAAGGTCGGCTACGTGGCCGCACCAGCCATGCTGATGGCGGAGTTCCGCAAAGTCCACCAGTACAATGTGTTTTCCGTGAACACGCCCATGCAGCACGGCTTTGCCAGCTATATGGACGATCCGGCGCCGTACGTGAACCTGCCCGCCTTCTACCAGCGCAAGCGCGACTTGTTCCGCAAGGGCCTGGAAGGCAGCCGCTTTGAACTGCTGCCATGTGACGGCACCTACTTCCAGTGCGTGCGCTATGACCGCATTTCCTCCTTGCCGGAGGCGGAGTTCGCCGAATGGCTGACATCGGAAATCAAAGTGGCAGCCATTCCGGTATCGGCCTTTTACCGCGACGGCAAGGATTCCGGCATCGTGCGCTTCTGCTTTGCCAAGAAGGACGAGTCGCTGGCGCTCGCATTGGAGCGACTGGCGCGCGTGTAACCATCGGGGATGACCATGAACCAGTACTTGAACAGCTTGCAGGATCTCGGCATGGAATCCGGGGCGCGCATCGAGCCGCCGCCTTCGGTACTGCATGAACTGAACCAGGCCAACAAGCGGCTGGAAAAGCTGCTGGGCGATTTGCGCAACGAACGCAATGCGGACGTGGATTTGCGCAATATCGCGCGCGATGTGCTGCGCGCGGTGGAGCTTAATCCCGATATCGCCCTGGCCTGCCTGTTCCTGAACCAGATCGCCGGCACGTATGCTGTGCGCCACTGCATCGAGACCGCGATTGTGGTGGTGCTGGTGGCGCGCGGCCTGGGCAAGCCCTCGAATGAAATACTATCTCTGACGGCGGCGGCACTGACCATGAATGTGGGCATGATCCGCCACCACGACAGCTTCCAGTCCAAGCCTGGCTCCCTGAACAGCGAGGAAATGGCGATCGTGCGCCGTCACCCGGAGGACAGCGCGGAAATCCTCAAGTACGCGGGCGTAGAAGACCAGGAATGGATTTCCTGTGTCCTCATGCACCACGAGAACGATGACGGCAGCGGCTACCCTGCCGGTATGACGCGCGAGGAGATCACCCAGAACGCGCGCTTGCTGGCGATTGCGGACCGCTATTGCGCACGGGTTTCGGCGCGCAATTACCGCTGCTCCATGCTGCCGGACGAGGCGCTGGAAAAACTGCTGCACGATCCGGCCCACCCCGCCGATCCGGAATTGCAGGCGCAGTTCCACCGTGAGGTCGGCAAGTTCCCGCCGGGGGTGCTGGTCCGGCTTTCCAATGGTGAAATGGGCGTCGTAGTGTCGCGCGATGGCGGCGACGGCGTGCTGGAGGTGCGCTGCATGCGCGATGCTGCTGGCAAGTCCCTGCCGGCTGCGGTGCATCGCCGCACCGACCATCCCGAATGCGCGATCAGCGAGGCGCTGACCGAGGACCAGGCTGAATTGCGATTCTCAATGAAGCAGATCTGGGGCGCGCAGGCAGCCCTTTAATTCAGCTGCTGCAGGCGGCGTTCCACAAAGCTTTGCAGTTCCGGCGCCAGGCGGCCGATGTCGCGGGCGCGCTGGAAGGCGACTTTTGCTTCCGCGTTGCGCTGGTCGGCTTGCAGCGAGATGCCCATTCCCATCCACCATACGGCATTGCCGGGCTGCAGGCGCACTGCGGCCTGGTAATGGTCGGTCGCCTCGCGATGGCGCCCATCACGCTCCAGCACACTGGCGAACATGGCGCGGTACTCTGCATTCGCTTCCGCATAGGGTAGGCTGCGCTCCAGCGTGTCGATGGAGCCGCCTCCGTGTTCGAGCTGCAAGCGTGCCAGCAGCATCGCCATTCCAGTTTGCTGCGGAGTCAATGCCAAAGCACGCCGTAGATGGCGCATGGCGTCGGATTGACGCTGATTTTCCACCAATACCGCAACCAGGGTCTCGCGCGCAGCGAGGTGGCGCTGATCAATTTCCAGCGCTGCTTCCAGGTCGCTAATCGCCTCCTGGATGCGTGCGCTGAGCAGCTTACTTTGCGCGCGCTCGTACAGCGTTGTGGCCGAGACTTGCACGCCTCCATCGCGCGCCACGGATGTGACCTGGCTCGCGCCGCCGGACGGCTGCTTTGTCGCAGTCATTTTCGGGCTACGCTCGGGTGACGCCTGGCGCGCTTTCGCAACCCGAGCTTCCTTCTCCGGCGCCGCTTTTTGCGCTGGCTGCACTTTCGCCGTGCCAGCCTGCGGTGCTACCGGTGCCGGCAGCGGCAATCCATCGACCATTTGTTCCGGCGGCGTAAGCTGCGGCGCATCCGCCGCCGGCACAGCTTTGATCACACCTTTCGCCGGGGCTACTGGCACCACATTCGCCGCTGGGGCCTTGTTCCAATACCGCCAACCGGCAAAGGCCGCGCCAGCCAACATGATCGCCACACCCAAACCTATGAGCAAAGCAGAGCGGCGGTAAGGCGGCGTATCGGGCACGGCACGCACGGCGTCGGGCATGCCAGCTGCCTGTGGCGCGCCACCGCGCGCATCGAGATCCTGCAGCATTTTGTTAATCAGGCTCATAAACTCAACCGATAGGACAGAACTGCGCCCGCCGCGGCCAGCGCCGCCAGCGCCAACCCCGCGGCAAGCCAAGGCCACCCGCGCCGCTTCAGCAGCGCGGTGTCTTTCGCTGCAAGCTTCACATGGCGGTCGTCGACTTGCTGGCGCCCCTCGCCATACGCCAGCAACATAGCCTTGTGCGCCATGATGTTGATCAGGCGTGGAATGCCGCCGCTCGCTGCGAACAGCCGGCGCACCGCCGCCTTGCTGAACAGCCGCGCGCCGGCAAATCCGGCCACCCGCAATCGATGGGCCAGGTAATACTCCATATCATCACGCGACAAGGCGCCCAGGTCGTGCTGGAAGGTGATCCGTTGGGTAAGCTGGCGTATCGATTGCGCCTGCAAATGTTCATTCAGCTCCGGCTGCCCAAACAAGACAATCTGCAGCAACTTGCGTTTTTCCGTTTCCAGATTGGTGAGCAGGCGCAAGGCTTCCAGGCTCGCTTCAGGAATGGTCTGGGCCTCGTCCACGCAGAGCACTACGCGCTTGCCTTGCGCCGCCAACGCCAGCAGGCGCGCGGTCAGGGACTTCAACAAATTGTGCTGGTCCACGTCCGGCGCCAGCTGCAACTCGAGCTCTTCGGCCAGTGCCAGCATCAGGGTGCGCGGCTCCAGCAAGGGATTGGGCAGGTAGGCCGTGACGAAGCCGTCACCCAGCGTCTTCATGAACTTCCGGCATAACAGGGTTTTGCCGGTGCCGACTTCGCCGGTAATCTTGATGAACCCTTCACCGCTGCGTGCCGCCACCAGCAGGGTGTTCAAGGCCTCCTGCGAATGCGGGCTGTTGAAAAAAAAGCTGGTGTCCGGCGTGATGCCGAACGGAGCTTCGCGCAGGCCGAAGTGGCTCTCGTACATATCAGTAGCGTCCCATTCCCTTGGGATCAAGGCGCTCGATGCGGCGGCTGCTGTCCATCAAATCCTGGCTCCAATCGCTGGCGGCGTCGACGATGGTCGGCTTGATCAGGACCACCAGTTCGCGCTTCTGGATCGAATCAGCGGTGCTTCGGAACAGGCCGCCGATCAGCGGGATACGGCCCGCTACTGGGACCTGCGAACGGTCGGCGCTGGTCGATTGGCGCATCAGACCACCGATCGCAACGACGCTGCCGTTTTCGCCACGCACCATGCTGTCCATCTCCGACGTGGCCGAGGCCGCCAACGGCAGGTTCAGGCTACCCGCCGTGCCGAGATTGATACTCTTGTTCACCGTTGATACTTGGCTCACCGACGGGTGTACGTGCAGGATGATGTTGCCTTTTTCATCGATTTGCGGCGTCACGTCCAGCACTACGCCGGAGAAAAACGGCTGCAAGGTCACGTTGGGCGATACCGTGCCGTTTCCGGTGGCATTGGTATTGGTCGTAGTGCTGACGCCGGTCACGAAGAACTCATCGGTGCCGATTTTAAGCACCGCCTTCTGGTTGTTCAGCGTTGCTATACGGGGGCTGGACAACACATGCACCGTTCCTTGCGACTCCAGGAAGGAAATCAGGGCAGCAAAATTCGCACTCTGGAACGCGATCCCGAACAGCGAGCTGGCGGCACTGGTCGCTGCGGCCAGTGAACTGCCCGGAGTGGCCTGCAAGCCATTCGGCTGCCCCATCACGGACGTCACGCCGTTGATGCGCGGCGCCAGCGTGGTGCCTGGCCCTACCATCCCGGCCGAGATGCGGGAGGAGCCGAAGGCGGCCCAGTTAATGCCTGACTGGGCGTTTTCGCTCAGCTCCACTTCCAGGATTTTCGCTTCCAGGATCACCTGGCGCGCCACCGCCAACTGTGTAGCCTTGAGATAGCGGTCGACATTGCGCAAGTCTTCCGGCATGGCACGGATTACCACCAAGCCCGACTGCGGGCTGACAACAACCGTACGGCCATCCTTACCCACCCCCACGATGGCGTCCAGCGACAACTTCAACTCAGCCCAAAAGTCGGACTCGGAGCGGGTGGTGACGTTGGCCGCCTCGTCCAGCACATTGGCCGTGGGCGAGTTCGGGTCTCCCGGGTTGTTATTGCGGTTCTGACGATTATTGTTGTTGCCGCTGTCGAGGCCGTTATTACTGTTCTGATTATTGTTGCCGACGTTTTGCACCGAGGTCGATGTGACCCTCAAGTTGGAGGAACCGCGCCGCGACGCTGTGAGGTAATTCACCTGGAACATCCGGCTTTGCAGCGTCAGTGGCTTGATCGAGATGCGTGTGCCCTCGATGCGGTAGTCATAGCCGTACATTTCCCGCACCGCCTCCAGGGCCTCCTGGATGGTCACATCCTTCAGGTTGGCGCTGATGGTGCCGCCGACCTCCGGATGCACCAGCATGTTGTAGCGTGTGCCGGCCACCAGGGAATTGAAGAACTGTTGCGCAGGCGCGTCACTGAAGGCGACGTTGAAGCGCTCCTCCAGCACTGGACGCGCTTTGGGCAGCTGCCCGGCAAGCTGGTCGGCAGAAGGCAACAGGGCTTCGGACACTTGGCGCGGCAGCGGTGCGGCAGCGGCGGCGGTCGCAGCGGATTTGACTTCGCTGCTGATGGTGCTGTAAGTCTCGCGCAGCGGGGTCTGGGTGCAAGCTGCCAGCAGCACCAGCGCGGCGGCGCCCACCACCGGGCGGAAAACCTGTGCGACTTTCGGCATAGTATTTCGATTTGTCATGGCTCTTGCGCCTTATCCAGTCCGGATGATACCAACTTCAAGACTTGTTTATGTTTGCCGCGCTGCAGGACTACGGCACGTTCCCGCACTTCCACCAGGACTGCACCGTCCACTTTCCCGCCCAACGGCACGATGGCGCCATCGATGACCGCCAGTTGGCGCCCACCCGGGCGGCGCGCGATCAGCACGGACTGCAACTGCGGCCCCGGCGCGGCGGAGGCAGCGGCAGGGCCACGCTCGGGCTGCGACGCCTGCAATTCGGACGGCGGCCGGGTCGGATCTGGCAATGCCTGCTGTCCGTGCGCGGCGGCGCAGCCGCCCCATGCCAGTAGTAATAAACACATCCTCATAACTGCACCCACGTGTCGTCCAGGCTCAAGGTATATACCGTCAAGGTCAGGCTCGCTTCCGGATGCTTAATCACGCTCAATTTCGCGCTACCCCAGATCAGGCGCGGCGACACTTTCTCCAGCGCTTCCATATAGCCCAGCAAGTCGGCATAGCTGCCGCGCACCTCCAGCTCCACGCCGTGCCGGTACAACAGGGCGACGGGCGCCGGCCCTGCCGAGGGCAGCGCGCCCACCGCCGGGGTGGACTGACTGAATTTCCCGTCCTGCAAGCCACTGACCGGCAATGTCCGCATGGCCGATACCCGCAAGCCGGGGTGTCCGCGCAGAATCTGCTGCAAGAGTGGCACAATACGTTGCGGCTGCACCAGGCCGCGCTTCTTGTCCGATAACTCGTCACCTACAGCGCGCGTCAGTTCCTGAACGGTCGCCAGGCGCTGCCGGAGCGGCGCATTCGGGTCGGCCTCGTATGCCTTCAGGATTGCAGCGATACCTTGGTCCGCCGCGGCAATCTGATCTTGCTGTTGCTGCATGGTGGCGTGCAGCGCATGCCGCTCTACCGTCAGCGGCGCCAGCTTACCCATCCAGGCGATCGCCGCGATCACGACAATGCCGCTGACGAACAGCGCGACGCGCTGCCGGAGCGGCAGGCTGTCGACGCGCTGTTCAAGCTTCAACAGCGCGGCCTTCACGGTTGACCTCCGGCATTGGCCGGCAGCGGCGCCACGCTGCTTCGCAACCTGAACTCCAGGAATCGGGACGTGTCCCCGGCAGACACAGGCGGCGGCAGCGCGCTCAAGACCGGAGCCGGCGTGCTGCCAGCGGTCCCCGGAGGCAGCAGGGACAGGGGCGCGCCTGCCGCCGCGTCAGCCACCGGTGCCTGCGCCGCTGGCGGCCCCATATCCAGCGTCTGGAACGTTTTTCCGCGCAAGACGGGTTCCTCAGCCAGCCGCGACAGGTAGGCCGGCAGCAACGCCGCCTGCAGCACACGCCCCTGCAGGCTTATCTCGTGTGGTTCGCCCTCAATGCCGACCTCGGTCAGCCACAAACCCTGCACGCTTTGGCGCGCCAAGGCACGAAAGTACTGGGCAAAGCCCTGCCCGCCCTCGCCCTCCCCCTGGCGCAACATCGACATCGCTTGTTGCAAGGACTTCAGACGCACTTCCTTCGCCTGCAAGTCCGACTTCAACACGGGGTCGCTGGCGCGCGGAGCGAACTCCAGCTTCACCGCCTCCAACCGCGCCTGGCGCGCCTTCAGCGCCGCATCGCGCAGCACCGCCTCTTCCCGCAGCGGCGCCAGCTGCAGCTGGGCAAACACCACCAGGGCGATGGTCCCAAGCAGCATGACGCCCAGGGCCATGCCCATGCCGCGCGCACCAAAACTGTGGCGCTGCCGCATGAAGACTGGGTTGAAAAGATTGATTTGCTGGCTCATGGCGTCACCAGTTCCTGGCGCAAGGCTGCGCCCAGCGCGAAGAAATAGTAAGCCTGCTGCGCCGGGTCGAGCAACTCCGGCACGGCGGACAGGTCAATGACATCCGCCAGGTTCGTCTGCACCACCGGCATATACATATTCGACGACAGGTAGCTCAAAAGCGCTTCGTTCGAGCCCGGCGCAAGCACCATGCGCGCGATGGAGATAAAACTGAACTGACGTTCAAAATGGTCGAGCGAGCGCTGCACCTCCAGCATCAGTCGGTCCAGTGTCGCATGGCGCAGCTCGGCGTCCTGGTCCTCCAGCAGTTCCGTCGTGACGTCGATGCGGCGCGCCAGGTAAAGTTCGCCCAGGTAAGTCACCGTCAACAAGCCCCCTTGCGGGCCCACCGACAACATGCCCAGCCCCCGGCCGTCCTCTTCCAGCAGGGCCGACACATTGCGCTGCGCGTTTTCCGGAATATCGATGACTTCCAGCGCGACACCGGCATCGAAAAACCGCTCTTGGCGCTGGCGCACGACACTATTGCGCGCGGCCACCACGAACATGCTGGGCGTACGGCCGCTGGCGCGCTCCACCGGTATCGACATGATGTCGAAGGTGGCGTCGTCGACATGAAAGTCCAGCATATCCTTCATCCGCCAGCGCACGGCGGTTTTCAGTTCTTCCTGCGGCACATTCGGCGCTTCCACCGTCAGCATCTGATACTCGCTGGAAGACAGCAGAGTGCTGCAACGATAGCGCATCGCATTGCGCGCGCGCGCCGCGCGGGCCAAGGCCTCCTGCCCGCCCTCGCTTTGCAGCGCCACTTCAGCGCATCCAAGCAATACCGGCGTGGCAGCACCCTGGCGCCGCATCGTCGCCAACGCCATGCCTTGTGCGGTCGGAGCGAAGACCATCCAGGCGTCTTTTTCCTTTTTTGCTTTCGAGAAAAGTCGCATTCCGCAGTGTTGTCAAACTTTTGGATGAAGAAACAAACGTAATTCTTTGATTAATTGGCGTATCTTGCCACTGTTCAGCCGCACTGTCAGTACAATTCCCTGATATAGGTCACCGGGGTGTTGCGATAAATGCCAAAGGTAGCCCGGCCAGGCGTACTCGGCAACCATTCAGGCCCCGAGGCAGGATCGATGTAATAATCGGCGGTGCCATGATTGCCGGCGCCCGGCGCCCTCAGCAGGAAGCGCGCCAGACCACCACTGACGGAACGCAGCGCGTTGGACGTGGCGCCCAACACGGATTTGCAAGCACTACCTGATACCAGGTTCTTTTTGCAGTTCGTAAAACGCAACAGCGCTGGATTGAGCACATCAACCATGGAATCGCCGCTACTGGTCGCCCAGCGCGTACCGTTCCAATACTGGACGCGCGCAGTCACCGGCAGAAACTGCAGCTCGGAGCCAAATACGTTCGGCAGCTGCAGACGCGCATTGGCCACCACCACCTCACCTTCAACCAGGTCGCGCGCCGCGTTGTAGCCGTACAGGGAGCTGACCCCGTCCGCATCGGTGGCGCGGACATAGACCAGGGCAGGCGTCTGGCGGCCAGCGCCCGCCGCTCCCGTCATCGAGTACGGTTTACTCATTTTGTAGTCGAGCATCAATGACAAGCGCCCGTCGTCGTTGTCGAAGTCTAGATCGCCACTGTCCTTAATCGTGGCGGCCCTCTTGTCGCGGCGCAGGCCGTCGGCTGGTGGGTTGGCGCCAAAGGCCAGGGCCGGGCATACCCCGCCACTCGGCGCAGCCAGCGTCTGGTTGAGTGCGCCGCATAGGTAGAGTGCCTTGGAAAACACGCCACGGTAGTTCTTCAACAGGTTGCCGTCGACGTCGTGGGCTGTCACTGTCGTGCTGAACGGCAGCGCCGAGTAGACCAGGCCGCTGACGGCGGAACACGGCAAGTCGGCCGGGCATGGCAAAATCGGTCCCAGGGCGTCCGGCGGTTCCAGCACAGTATTGAAATGATCGGGCACGAAGCGCCCGATATTGGTGGTGACCGGATCAACCCCGCCGCTGCCCAGGTAGTCGTTGCCCGCCAAGGTCGCCTTGGTGGTGATGATGCCGACTTCGGGGTAGTTGAAGGTCCCTGACGAGAGCCCCAGCGCGAACGGATTGAGGCTGCCTTCCAGTTCCGGGCGCGCGACCATATCCGCGAAGCTCAGGCCGTCGCTCGGGTTCGGGTTGAAATAGATGCTGCGCGGCAGGATCTCGTTACCAAAGTTCTTGGCGAAGTACTTGGTACCCGGGACCTTATCCCTGGTCCGCACGCCAACGCTGATCGTGAAAGGTTCGCCGGCCGCAACAAACTTCGCGCCGGTGGCCACCGTCGCCCCCGGGTTGTTGATGCGAGTACCGTTGGCGCCAGTCTTGTAGACATCCATTTCCAACATATAGGGCCGCATCACAACCGGTCCGCTGGCGCCAGTCTTACCGCTCGAATCCTGCATGAACAGCTTGACGCGCCCCACATCGAAGTAGTTGAAGGTCAGCGGCACGCTGATGCTGGCCTGGTTCGCCGCCACCGTCAGGATCCGGTAAGCCGACCACTGCGCGCCGCTCGGCGTCGCGCTGTTTTCCGCGCATTTGGGCAGCAGCGACGCCAAGTCCGGGAACGATGCCTGTTCGGCCGTGCCCTTCACCGGGTTATGGCACGACATGCCGAAACGCATGGACAAAGCAGTCGGCAGCGTCGCGCTGGGTGCGGTCGGGACGCCGGAACCATTGACCAGGGTGATGTACACCGCGACGTCATCGCCGGCGATGACACTCTTCCAGTCAATGAACTGGCATTGGCCGGCAGTGCCGAACGCCACTCCCTTGGTGCACACGGAACGCGTGAAGACGTACGGCGCCACTTCCACCGCCGCCGTATCGGTCGCGGTATTGTTTGCCATCTGGTTGTCGAACTCGCTGCCACTGACCGTCACCGTATTACTTAGCGAACTCGTCACGGAATTGACCATGACGGTCAGGAGCAAGGCCGGGGCACTCGCCCCCACATCCAGCGGAATGTTGTAATTGCAGGTAACTTTCTGCCCAGACTGTACACAGCTCCAGCCGTCACCGCCAGCGTACACAAGACTGACCTGCGACGGCAGGTTATCGACCACCTGGATCGTACCCGGCTCTGCGGCTGGGCCGTAATTGGTAACGTTCACTGTATACAACATGGTTTGGCCCAAGGTCGGTGCCTGGTCTCGTGCGATGGTGATGCCGAGGTCGGTCACCGGCGTATTCGGCACCGCAATCACTTCCGCACTCAACAACACCAAGTCCTGCTCGGACCGGTACACCGTGGTGGCACTGGTTTGTCCAGCCTGAATCACGGGACTGCTTACAGTGTATGAATCGTAGTCGATGCCATACGACGCGGTATCCGTGCCGGCAATGGTGCTCGCCGAGTTGAACTGGTTGCCCGACGGGTTCACGCTGTTCGACATCGAGTAGCCGTTAAAGGTCAGGAATTCGCCGCTCGGCGTACTGCTCAGCGTCGCATCCCCCTCCCAGGTTATGTGCGCCACCCGCCCGGTTTGCGTGGTCAGGGGCGGAATTTCAAAATTCGACAGCGACAGCGTCACGCTGCTGTACTGGATGTACTGGAAGCCTTCGTAAATATTCAGAACTCGGAAGGTCTCGGTCGGCAACGAATACACCACAATCATGGCCCAGCCACCGACCACCCCCTGCACGTCGCACCACTTCGACGAGTTGGCGATCGTCAGGCCGGAGAAAGAGTACTTGGCATTGCGCTTTGCAACCACCTCGGCAGTGACGTCATACGCCCCGCTGAAGAAATCGTAGCCCACCGTGGCGCTCTTGTACTGCCGCGATGCAGGCGCAGTCACCGCTTTGCCATCAAATGTGATTGCATAGTCAGTGGTGGTGCCGGAAGCTGCCCAGTAGAGCTGGGCGCTGAGGATTTTCGCCGACGCCGGAATGCCGCTCAGGGTCGCCTCCGTCGTCTCGTTGGCGGCATAAATGCTGCAAGCATTGGTGGTGTTCGATGCCTTGCGCAGGGTCTTCTGCAGGCCGACAAAATTGACATTGCCTGCAAAACTCTTGAACAAGGCGATGGTGGTATCGGCGCGCGCCGGCATCGCCAGCAGCAACGCCGCCAGCAAAAGCCATCGGTAAGGGGACCACAGTGTGTTCACGTTGTCAGTCTCCGAAATCAACCTGGATCACCCGCTGCACATAATCCAGGCTGTTGCTCGGATTCGGGCAGGCACCGGCTGCCGGCTGGTTGCACGCGACCACACGCATCCGGTAGCGCTTGATTGTATTCAGCAGCGTCGTGGTACAGGTCACGCTAACCGTGTAAGGGCTCAGCGTAGTGCTGGCAGGCATGGCAAAACTGGTGGTTGACGAAGCCCCGCTGGCCGCCGGGCATAAGGCGCCGCTACGCAACTGTCGGTGCATGCCCCATTCAACGCCGGAACGTGCCGCCAGATAGGCTCGGGTGCCTTGCACATCCAGTCCAAAGGCCGCTTGCTGGGTCGACGTTACCGTGACGATGGCTACCGCCAGGAACGCCAGGACCACAACCAGGAAAATGGCCGCCACCAGGCTCACCCCGCGCTGGCGGAACTTTGTGCGCAAAAGGGTCATATCGGATTATCCACGTGAATCTGATGAAACAACTGCACCGTTTCCATCGGAGCATCGGCTCGTGCCAGCGTAAGGTCAATACCCAGCAAGCCCGAGCGAGTGTTGGCAATATTGGCCTCATATGTGAAGCGGCAGGCCGTGACATTCGTCGCCAGGACGGCCGTACTTGGTGAAGCCGAGGGCGCCACGTAGTTCCATTGCCGCAGCAACTGGCGGTTTGCAAGGTCGCACACAAAACTCACCGGACCGGTCACCACCTGGAAGCGGCGTGCCGGCGAACTCAAGACAGTCCCCGCCCCGCCCGCGCTGGCAAACGGATTGCTCGCCAGGGTGACCGTATTGCCCGCCACCGCACTCACCAAGGCGATATTGTCGCCGGCATACGCGTCCGCACGGTCGATGCCGGGGCCAAGGTTATAGACCACAATCGAATCGGTGCCTGCCACAATGGCTGGCGATGGCATCTGACCAACCACGGTAAAGCTGCGCTTCGCGCTATCGGCAAAGTCCAGGTACCCGGTCCCCTCGTTATCTTCCTCGGCGAGGTAGCGCCCGCCCGACTTGGTGGGAAAGAACTCCACCGAAGTGCCTGCGGGGTTGACGCGGACGCTGTTGGGCAAGGCCCGGCGCACTTCGCGCGCTACACGCCGCACCGCCAGGTCGGCGGCATCGCTTAAATCAGCGCGCGCTGCGCTGTCGACGTAGGCTTGCACCGGCGCTCGCATGAAAACCGCCACGATACCGACCAGGACTCCGAGCAGCACCATCACGACGATCATTTCGATCAGCGTGAAACCGTCCTCGCGTTTCATTGCGCCACCTGCGGAGCGTAACGGGTGCGATAAGCATCCAGTTCGATGAAATCGCCCGCCTGGGCGCCATGGGTTACGCGCACGGTCAAGCGCAGCACTTCCTGTGTCGCTACGGCCGCCGTGGAGGTTATGCCATTCAACGATTCGGCGCGCACCGTGAGCGTCGCCGAGTAGCCGCTCAGGCCCAACTCATTTCCCGCCGCGTCAACCAGTTTGCCAGCCGCGTTGTTGAAAGCCGCGTGGGCGACGCCAAGGCTGGGGACATAGTCGTTGATGTTATCGAAGGGGCGCGCATTGCCCGGTTCCTGTCCCACACCTTCCGGGGTAGCGCAATTGGCTGGTGCGGCCGGCTCTTCAGTCACATCGGCCGGATCGCAGAAGGTAAAGGCAGCCAGTTGGACTTCCTCCAGCAAGGCTTCCGCGATGAGCAGGGCCTGTTTTCGGCGCAGCGGGTCGGCACTCGCGCTGTTCGTGTTGGCCAGCGTGCGCAGGATAGCCGCAACCGCGATACCGACGATCAGGATAAACAGGATCAGCTCAACAAACGTCAGCCCGGACTGACGATAGCGGCTAGTAAACATAGCCCGTTTCCCATTGCACCCGGATGGGCTGCTGGTCGTCGCCGGCGCGCACCACCAGGTTCAGCGAACTGAATTCCGCGCCGGAGTTCAATTGCGGCTTGCCGGCGGCATCGAAATAGAAATGGTTCTGGGTGGCGCTGGCAGGCGACAGTACTAGCATCACGTTGGCGGGGGGCGCCACGCAAGCCCAGCTCCGGTCAGCGCTGCACTGACCGGCACCGCTGAAACCGGTGCCGCCCCCCGGGTCCTTGACGCGATTCGTCGAACTGCACGTCGCGGCATAACACAAGGCGACACTTGTAGCATCGAGATAAACGTAAATCGGGCGATTTTGGGCGATGGCGAGGCGCTGGCCAAAGCGCAGGGTAGCCTTGACCTGGGCTGCGAAGCCGGCCGCATCGAAACTGGTACGCGAAAAGAAGCGGTTGAAGGCGATGGCAGAGAGGATGCCAACGACAACCAGCACAATGATCAATTCGACCATTGTGAAGCCACTCTCACGCCGTACTTTGCCGGTTGTCATTGCTCCTTGGCTGCGGGAGCGCGTTTAGCAGCCCGTCGTTACCGTGGTGACCGCCGGTGGCGTGACAGGTGTTGTGGTAAGGACGGCGGCTGTGTACAGTGCGTAGCAGGTTGCCCCTTTGGTTGAACTGGCTACGCTCACCGGGACGAAAGCCACCGAGCCTGCTGGCGGCGTCGGATTGTTTGGGCCGGGAGCACCTGCTGCAATCGTCTTGAAATCCGTGCTACTGATACCAGCCATGTTTTCGATTTGGGTACCAGTAATCGTTGGGAAACCGGCAGAGTCAACCGTCACGTTCAGGCCTTCCATTGCGACCGGGCTGGATGGCGCAATCAGCCAACGGCTATGAACCAGCGAAATGGCGGCGTTCAGCGAGCCGCGAACCGCGTTCACGCTGGCGGTGCGCGCCTCAGTGCCGACATCGATAAAACGGGGCAGCGCGGTAGCGGCGAGAATGCCGAGAATGACGATCACGACGATCAGTTCAATCAGCGTGAAACCCGCTTGCTGCGTACGAGGCATAGTGTAAGAAAACTTTTTCATTACTTCTCCCAATAAGTTCGACAATCAATTCAGACCGGCAATTTGGCTAGTCTTTTACCTGGTTGAGGACGACACCGGCGTTGCTCGCGGGTGGCTCTGACGGCCTGGCGGAGTGTTCGGGCAAGCGCCGCAATTCTAACTTGAAATAGAGCATTCTCTGTTGCTTAAGCATAGATTTCTCTCCTTCAAGCAACACATACACCAGCTGCCTCGACTCGGTATCAAAAAACCAGGTACCGGGCTCCGCCGGGGCACTGGCCAAATTCGCGAACTCCCCAACGTAATTGGTGGGCCGGACAGCCATCAGCTGCATCGGGTTTGTGCCCTCCAGAGCAACTGTTGTGGCCGATCTTAGGCGATGCATTTCGACAGCGGCGCGCAATTGTGACACCGTGATGGCCACCGCCCGCTCCTCTGCATTTTCAGTGTAAAACGAAATCTTGTTCAAGAAAACCACCAGCAAAACCAAGCCGACCAACAACCACACCAATGCCTCGAAGCGGCGAAACCGGCGCGGCTTCATCATTTCCCAAGTGCAACTTTACCCAGATCCCATATCGGCAGGAACACCCCCAGCGCCAGGATCAACACCATGATGCCCAGGAAGGTGATCAGGATCGGTTCGATCTGGGCCGACAAGGTCTTTAGCTCATAGTCGACCTCGCGTTCGTACATGGCGGCGATCTCGTCCATCAAATCATCCAATGAGCCGGTTTCCTCGCCGACTGCGATCATTTGCAGCACGATAGGGGTAAACACATTCGCTGCCATGGCCGTGCGCAAGATACTCTCGCCCCGCTCCACGCCATCCCGCATCTGCTCCACGCGCGCCGCCAGGTACGCATTGTCCACCGTTTGCGCGACGACAGTCAGCGCCTGCACGATCGGCACCCCGCTACGGGCCGACAACGCAAAACTGCGCGCAAAACGCGCCATCGTGCCTTTGTGGATGATCTTGCCCGCGATCGGCAGATGCAGTTTCCAGCGATCCCACTTGTAGCGCCCAGCTTCGCTGGCAGTCCAGGAGCGCCACATAAGCCCCCCCGCCACCAAGGCGCCGGCCAGTATGGGCCAGTACTTCACTGACAGGTTGGATGTCGTTAGCAATACGCGCGTCATGAGCGGCAACTCGGCGTTCAGATTGCGGAACACGCCTTCGAACGCCGGAATCACCCACATATTGATCACCACAATGGCCGCCAGCATCGCCAGCATCACAAACGTGGGATAGCGAAGCGCCGCACGGACGCGCTCCTTCATATCGCGCTCAAACTCGAGGTGGTCGAACAGGCGCAGGAACACTTCGTCCAGCCGGCCGGTCATTTCCCCGACTCGTATCATGGACAGGTAAAACGGCGTGAAAGCCACGGGGTGGCGCCGCATGGCAGTCGACAACTCGCGGCCCGCGTCAAGCGACTCCCGCAGATCGGCGATCACGCGCGCAAATGCCTTGCTGATGGCGGATTCCTGAAGGCCGCCCAAGCCACGCATGATCGGCACCCCGGACTTCAATAGGGTGTGCATTTGCCGGCTGAACAACTGCACATCCATGGAATTGACCTGCTTCTCGGTCAACCTTTCCCACAGCCGCCGCCGGGCAGACTTGCCGGCGGTTCTCGCAGAGGTTTCCGTGATTTCGACCGGCGTGACCCCAGTGGCAAACAATTGGTCGGCCACCGCCCCGCTGTCCACCCCCTCCAGCACCCCCGCCAGCAGTTCGCCTCGTCCGTTACGTCCCTTGTATGCGAAATAAGGCACGTCAATCCTCGAACTGGTTACTGATGCGCATGGCTTCCGCCACCGTAGTACGGCCCTGGATCACCAGCTGCACCGCATGGCGGCGCAAGGTCTGGCCACCCATCTGGTGCGCGGCGGCTTTCAGGAATGCGGCGGGATCGACATCGTTGGCCGCATCCACCACCGCCTGGCTCATTTCCAGCAATTCATACACGCCGGTGCGGCCGCGGTAACCCAGGCCATTGCAATGCGAGCAGCCCTTGCCGTGGAAGTAGCGGCCCATGTCGACTTTGTCCTTCAGCTCCAGCGTCAGCCACTCATGCTCGCTCGGCGTGGGCGTGTACGGCGTGGTGCAGGATTCGCAGATCACGCGCACCAGGCGCTGCGCCAGCACGGCCTGCAGCGAACTGCCCACCATATAGCGCGGCACGCCCATGTCCATCAGGCGCAGCGGCGTGCTGGCGGCATCGTTGGTGTGCAGCGTGGAGAGCACCAGGTGGCCGGTCATGGCGGCGCGCAGGCCGATCTGCGCCGTTTCCTGGTCGCGCATCTCGCCCACCAGCACGATGTCCGGGTCCTGGCGCAGCGCGGAGCGCAGCACGCGCGCGAAATCCAGCTCGATCTTTTCGTTCACCTGCACCTGGTTGATGCCGGGCAGGCGGTATTCGACCGGGTCTTCGACGGTGATCAGCTTTTTCTCCATCGAGTTCAGCTCGGCCAGCGCGCAATACAGCGTGGTGGTCTTGCCGCTGCCGGTCGGCCCGGTCACCAGCACCAGGCCGTTCGGACGCGCCACGATGGCGCGGAACTTGTCCAGCATCGGTTTCGGCATGCCGATCGCATCCAGGCGCAGCGTCATGCCGCTCTGGTTTAGCAAACGCATGACGATCGATTCACCGTACTGGGTCGGCATGGTGGAGATACGCACGTCGATGCGCGCGTTCTTCACACGTACGGCAAAGCGGCCGTCCTGCGGTAGGCGCTTTTCGGAGATATCCAGGTCGGACATCAGCTTCAGGCGCAGCGCCAGTGCCGGTGCGATCTTGATATCGGCTTCCGTCTGCAGGTGCAGCACGCCGTCGATGCGGAAGCGGATTTGCAGGCGCCCTTCCTGCGGTTCGATGTGGATGTCCGATGCGCGCACCTGGGCCGCGTCATCGAACAGCGATTGCAGCAGCTTGACCACCGGCGCTTCTTCCAGGCCAGGACTCGCGGCAGCCAGCGCGCCAAAGTCCACCGAGCCTTCGCCCATTTCCTGTTCCAGCTCGCGCGCCAGGCCGGAAATGTCTTCCGTACGGCGGTAGATGCGATCGATGGCGGCCAGCACCTCGGTCTCATTGACCACAGCCAGGTCGATGGTCTGCTTGAGCAGGCGGGAAATCTCGTCGTAGGCGAACAGGTCGGTCGGGTCGGACAGGCCGACCAGCATGGACCCCTTGCGGTCTTCCAGCACCAGCGCGCGGAAGCGGCGGGCCTGGGTTTCCGGCAGCAGCCGCACCAGGTCCGAATTGATTTGGTAGAACTTGAGGTTGATGTAGGGGATATTCAGCTGGCGCGCCAGGGCGCCGGAAATCTGCTCTTCGGTGACAAAGCCGTGTTCGACAAACACACGCCCCAGCTTGCGGCCGCTGCGTTTCTGCTCCGCCAGCGCCATGCCCAACTGTTCTTCCGACAGCAGCTTCTGCTGCACCAGGATCTCACCTAAGCGAACCTTTTCCGGCCTCGTCATGCCCTATGCCCCGAATCCATATAGTCGAGGGCATTGTATGCGACAGACTCGTGCATGTATAGCAAAAGGCGTTAGCGGAATGCTACACGAGCGACGAAAATTTTCGGGAAGTGGTCAAATTGCAGGGCCAATTCCACCACCGGAAGCACGCCTATGTACACGCAGCACTTCGGCTTGCAGGAAGCACCGTTCGGCATCACGCCGAACCCGGCCTTCTTTTATAGCGGCAATGCGCGCGGGGAGATCCTGTCGGCCCTGCTCTACGCTGTCACCCATGGCGAAGGCATCGTCAAGGTGACCGGCGAGGTGGGCTGCGGCAAGACCATGCTGTGCCGCATGCTGGAAGCGCGCCTGCCCAAGGGCGTGGACGTGCTCTACCTGGTCAACCCCACCCTCTGTCCGCAGGAAGTGCTGCATGCCATTGCCGCCGAGTTGGGCCTGGAAACCGCTGGCCAGCGCTCGGACGAGGTGGTGCGCGCGCTGCAGGCGGAACTGATCGCGCGCCATGCGGCCGGGCGCCGCGTGGTGCTGCTGGTGGAGGAAGCCCAGGCCATGCCGCTGGAAACGCTGGAAGAAATCCGCCTGCTGACCAACCTGGAAACGGCCAGCAGCAAGCTGCTGCAGATCGTGCTGTTCGGCCAGCCGGAGCTGGACGAACACCTGTCGCTGCCGCGCATGCGCCAGCTGCGCGAGCGCATCACGCACAGCTTCGACGTGCCGCCCATGCCGCGCGACCAGATCCCCTTCTTCCTCTCGCACCGCCTGCGCGCGGCGGGCTACCGCGGGCCGGAGCTGTTCAGCCAGGGCGCGGTGCGCCTGATCGCGCGCGGCTCGCAGGGCATCGTGCGGCGGATTAACGTGCTGGCGGACAAAGCCCTGATGGCGGCGTTCGCGGAAGACTTGCCGTACGTCAACTCCTACCACGTGCGCCAAGCCATTGAAGACAGCCGCTATTCGTGCGCGGTGGTTCCGGGCAATCGCAGTATGATGATTTTTGATAAGTTCCTGACAACTTGTTTCCGGCGGCGATGGTCATGAAGAACCTTTCGGCTTCCCTGTTATGCGTCCTGCTTGGGGCATGTGCTGCGCCGCAGCTGCCCGTGTCGCCGTCGCACGTGGCGGAGCCGGAACCGGTGGCCGGGGCGATTCCCGAGCCGGTGCAGCAGAGTGCCACAGTACCGCCGCCGCGCCCGGCGGAAAGGCAGGAGACCTACAGCGTCTCCGTGCACCGGGTGCCGGTGCAGTCGGTGCTGTTCGCGCTGGCGCGCGACGCGGGCCTGAACGTGGACGTGCATCCGGGCATTGAAGGCATGGTGACCCTGAATGCGCTGGACCAGACCCTGCCGCAACTCCTGGCGCGCATCGGCAAGCAGGTGGATATGCGCTACGAGCTGCAGGGCAAGAACCTGGTCGTGCTGCCGGACCAGCCTTACTGGCACCACTACAAGGTGGACTACGTGAACATCGCGCGCAGCACGAACAGCAGCGTGAACATCGCCACCCAGATCTCGACCACGGGCGGCTCGGCGGTGGGCGGGACGGCCGCCAATCCCGTACCGAGTGCCAGCCAGTCGCTGGGCGGCGGCGGCAACAACAACTCGACAACGTCGGTGGCCAACCGCTCGGACAACAACTTCTGGCACAGCCTGGAGAAGAATGTGCGCGACATGCTGCGCCCGACCACGCTGAATGATCCCCTGTCCGATCCGCTGGCGCAGATGCGGGAGCAGGCGAACGCCATGCTGCAGCAGGTGCAGGCCGGCGGCGCAGGCGGCACGCCCGGCGCCGGGGGCGCGGATACTGGCTATCCTGGCGCCCAGGCTGCCGCCGCGCAGGGGCGGACGGCGCCGGGCGCCTACAGCGGCGGACCGGCCGCATCGACCGCCTTTGGCGCCGCGGCGCCCGGCCAGCAACGCGGTGCGGCTTCCGTCATCGCCAACCCGGAGGGCGGCCTGCTGTCGGTACGGGCCACCAGCCGCCAGCACGAAAAGGTGCAGGAGTTCCTCGACATCATCCTGTCCTCGGCCAAGCGCCAGGTGCTGATCGAGGCCACCATTATCGAAGTCAAGCTGAGCGACCAGTACCAGCAGGGCATCAACTGGTCGCGCATCAATGGCCACGGCAAACTGGGCCAGGGACGGGTCGGCACCGCCCCGCTGCCGAGCGGCATCGTTCCGGGCACGTCGCCGGGCTTCTTCATTTTCGACTACTCGAATCCGGTCACGCGCTTTGGCAACATCAGCGCCACCATCTCGCTGCTGGAATCGTTCGGCAAGGTCAAGGTGCTGAGCAGCCCCAGGATCAGCGTGCTGAACAACCAGACCGCCCTGCTGAAAGTGGTGGACAACAACATCTTCTTCACGCTCAAGGTGACGCCGGCCGTGCTGACCTCCACCGGCACCATCGCCACGCCGGCGACCTATGAATCCAAGGTGGAAACCGTGCCGGTCGGCTTTGTCATGAGTGTCACGCCGCAAATTTCGGCCGATGACGAGGTTACGCTGAATGTACGCCCCACCATCACGCGCATTGTCGACTCGGTGGAGGACCCCAACCCGGAACTGCACAAGCAGGGCGTCATCAGCCGGGTGCCGGTGATCCAGGCGCGCGAAATGGAGTCGGTGCTGAAGGTGCATAGCGGCCAGGTGGCGGTGATGGGTGGCCTGATGCAGGATTCCGTCGATAACGCCAAGGACGGCATTCCGCTCATCAGCTCGCTGCCGGTGGTGGGCAATCTCTTCTCCTACCGCAACGAGACTGCCAGCAAGACCGAGCTGGTCATCTTCCTGCGCCCGGTGGTGGTGAAGGACGCCAGCATCGCCGGCGATTACCGCGACTACCGCTATCTCATGCCCGGCAAGCCGGCGGAGGGCCTATGAGCTTGCTCATGCAGGCCCTGCGCAAGGCGGAGCGTGCCCGGGTCCAGAACGGGCAGGAGGCGGAGCACACGGAGCCGCAGTTCGGCCAGGATGCCGTGCCTTCGCCGCCGCCCATGGAAGGCGGGCCGGCCTTCGCCGTCATGCCCGACGCCTGGCGCCTGGAGCCGCTCGATGCCGAACCGCCCGTTATCCCGGCGCAGGAGGCGGCGCATGACCCGGTCCCGCCGCAGGCGCGGCATGAGGCGCGGCGCGCAGCGCCGGCGGCTGGCGATATGCCGCCGGCCCCGGCAAGGGGCAAGCCGGCCCGCGAATGGCAAGACAGCGACGGGCCGGCTGCCGGCGCCGGCCCCTTTGCGGCCGACAGCGCCGTGCGGGCCGGACCGCACGCGCCGCTGCCACCGCGCGCCATCGCCTCGTCGCAGCGGCGGCTCGGGCTCTTGCTGGCTGCCTTGTTCGGCTTGCTGCTGGTGTTCGGCGTCATCTATTGGCGCGCGATGAGCGGGCCCGGGCCCGGCGCGCGCCTGCCCATGGTGCCCATGCCGGCGCCGGGGGCGGCAACGCTGGCGCCGGGCGCGGCGCCGGGCGCGGCGATACCGGTGGCTCCGTATGTCACTCCCGCCGCGCCGGGCGGCATGGATCCCGCAGTCGCCGCCAGCGCCGCTGCCGGTGCTGGCGCGCTGCAGCCACCGGTCGCGGACGCCGGCGCGCCGGCTGCCGCCGCCGGCCGGGCGCCGGAAACCGGCACCGGCGCTGGCGTGGCGGGCGGCCAGGCCGGAGCGCCCGCCGCGCCGCCGACGCGGCCGAGTGTGGATGTCACGGTCCCGACACCGGAGCAGCTGGCCGCCATCACCGATCCGGCCATCCGCGCCGAGGCAATGCGCGATGCGGCAGAACGCGCGGCAAGGCAGGCGCGCAGCGACTATTCCGATGCGCCGGCCGGCAGCGCCGGGCTGCCGCCGGCGGCAGCCGCCCCCGCCCCTGCCATTGCGGCCACGGCGACGGGCGCAAGCGGCCGGCAGCGTGCGGCGGGCACCGCCGCCAAGGCGGCAGGCGACGCCGGCAACAGAACGCGCAGCCCGGCTGCGCGCGCACGGCCGGCGGCGGACGATGGCGCGCCGCGCCAAGCGCACCGCTCGGGCGCAGCGGAAAACGCCACCACTCTGCAGACCGCCGTCGGCGAAAGCGGCGACGTGCGTTTCGTCCGAGGCGCAGCGCCCACCGGCATTGCGCCCGCCGTGCAGAACGGCTACAACGCGCTGCGCAGCGGCGACCTCCTCGGCGCGCGCCAGCAATACGACCTGGCGCTGCTGCAAGACCCCAACAACCGCGACGCCCTGCTCGGCGCGGCGGCCGGCGCCCCGCGCGCGGGCGGCGGCCCCCCCGGCCCGCAAAAAAACCCGCGCCCGCGGGGACAATACCCCAAAGCCCCCGGA
>NZ_JAYSCO010000038.1:34700-52897 GCF_041914865.1 Pseudoduganella sp.
CCCCCGCGGCGCGCGCCATCATAACCCCGGGGCGCGGCGGAAACCCCCCAACCCCCGCGCCGCCCGGCCGGGCGGGGGGGCGGCCCCCCTGGCGGCGGGCGACGGCCGCCAGGCCTCGAATAACTACCTGCGCCTGCTGGAACTCGACCCGAACGACCCGGAAGCGCTGGCCGCGCTAGCCGAACTGCGCAGCGGCGACCTGGAAGCGAACGAGGTCCGGCTCAAAGGCGTGGCCCGCAAACACCCCGAGTCCGGCCCCGTGCAGTTCGCGCTGGGCAACCTGTTGGCGCGCCAGGGCCGCTGGCCGGAAGCGCAGCAAAGCTACTTCCGCGCCTACAGCGCCATGCCCGACAACGCCGACTACGCCTACAACCTGGGCGTCGGCCTGGACCGCATGAACCAGCCGCGCCTGGCGCAAACCTATTACCGGCGCGCGCTGGAGCTGGCGCAGGCCGGCCCGCCCGCCTTCAATGTGGAAGCAGTACGAAAGCGAATACAAGCCCTGGAAACGCCGCCCCGTTAAAGCACAATGGCCGACACGCAGAAAATCCCGCTCGGCAAACTGCTGATCCAGAAAGGCGTCATCAGCCAAGACCAGCTCCGGATCGCGCTGACCGAGCAAAAGCGCAGCAACGTCCCCTTGGGCCAGTTGCTGATCGCGCTCGGCTTCGTCACCGAAGCGACCATGCGCGAGGCCCTCAGCGAGAACCTGAACACCCGCTCGGCCGACCTGAAAAGCCTGCTGGTCGATGCCGTCGCCCTGAAGCTGATCCCCAAGGAAGTGGCCAAGCGCTACCGCGTCTTCCCCATCGTGTACGAGCGCGATACCGACCAGCTGGTGCTGGCCATGTCCGACATCACCAACATCGTTGCGCTGGACCAGGTCAGCGCCATGCTGGTCAAGGGCATCACCCTGGTGCCGCTGCTGGTGAACGATTCCGACATCGCGCATGCCATCGACCATTACTACGGCTTCGAGCTGTCGATCGACGGCATCCTGCACGAAATCGAGACCGGCGAAGTGGCTTTCGACGCGGTAAGCGACGAGTACAGCCAGCCCATGGTGCGCCTGATCGACGCCCTGCTGGCGGACGCCGTGCAGAACGGCGCATCGGATATCCACTTCGAGCCGGAGCAAGGCTTCCTGCGCATCCGCTACCGCATCGACGGCATCCTGCGCCAGATCCGCAGCCTGCACCGCTCCTACTGGCCGGCCATGGCAGTGCGCCTCAAGGTCATCAGCCAGATGAACATCGCCGAAACGCGCGCGCCGCAGGATGGGCGCATCTCGATCCAGTTCTCCGGCCGCCAGATCGACTTCCGCGCCAGCACCCAGCCCACCACGCACGGCGAAAACATCGTGCTGCGCGTACTGGACCGGCAAAAAGGCATCGTGCCGCTCGAGCAGCTCGGCCTGGCCGAGCACGAACTGGACGTGCTGAAACTGATGATCGCCCGCCCGGACGGCCTGATCCTGGTCACCGGGCCCACCGGCAGCGGCAAGACCACCACCCTGTACTCCATCCTCAACCACATCAACACCGAGAGCATCAACATCATGACGATGGAGGACCCGGTGGAGTACCCGATGCACCAGATCCGCCAGACGTCGGTCAACGAATCGGCCAAGCTGGGCTTCGCCGACGGCATCCGCTCCATGATGCGGCAAGACCCGGACGTGATCCTGGTGGGCGAGATCCGCGACAAGGAGACCGCCGACATGGCGCTGGCGGCCGCCATGACCGGCCACCAGGTGTATTCCACGCTGCACACCAACTCCGCCGTGGGCGCCATCCCGCGCCTGCTCGACCTGGGCGTGGTGGCGGACGTCATGGCCGGCAACATCATCGGCATCGTGGCGCAGCGCCTGGTGCGCAAACTCTGCCCCTACTGCCGCCAGCCGGCGCAAGCCGACGAACTGGAACGGCGCCTGCTTGGGCTGCCGCCCGACGGCGAAAGCGCCACCATTTTCCGCGCCGGCGCCTGCGACCGCTGCGCCCACCAGGGCTACAAGGGGCGCATGGCGATCCTGGAGCTGCTGCGCATGACGCCCGACTTCGACGAACTGGTGGCGCGCCGCGCGCCCGCGCGCGAACTGCGCAACGCCGCCCGCGCCGCCGGCTTCCGCTCGCTGGCGGACGACGGCGCGCGCCGCGTGCTGGAAGGAGCGACCTCACTGGATGAAGTATCACGCGTGATTGACCTTACCGAAAGGCTGGCCTGAGATGCCACAGTTTATCTACCGCGCCATGGACGCCACCGGCAGCATCATGCCGGGCAATATGGAAGCCCTCAACGTGCAGGACCTGGAGCTGCGCCTGCAGCGCATGGCGCTCGACCTGATCGATTGCCGCGAAACGCGGGTGCGCCAGCTGCGCATCAGCGGGCGCGCCGTCACGCGCCGCGACCTGATCAACTTCTGCTTCCACCTGGAGCAGATGAGCAGCGCCGGGGTGCCGATCCTGGACGGCCTGCGCGACCTGCGCGACGGCACCGACAGCCTGCGCCTGCGCGAAATCATCACCGACCTGGTGGAGAAGATCGAAGGCGGGCTGCAGCTCTCCAGCGCGCTGGCGTACTACCCCGAGGTGTTCGACCAGGGCTTCACCAGCCTGGTGCGCGCCGGCGAGCAAAGCGGCAAGGTCAACGAAATCTTCCACGACCTGGCGGAAGGGCTGAAATGGCAGGACGAACTGGCGGCGCAGGCGCGCAAGGCCATCACCTACCCGGCCTTCGTGCTGCTGATTGTCAGCGCCGTGGTGTTCTTCCTGATGATCTACCTGGTGCCGCAGCTGACCACCTTCATCCGCAATATGGGGCAGGAGCTGCCGCTGCAGACGCGCGCGCTGATCGCGGTGTCCGACATTTTCATCAGCTACTGGTACCTGCTGCTGGCGGCGCCGTTCCTGCTGTGGCAGGCCGCGCGCTGGCAGCTGCGGCGCGATGAGCGCAGCGCCTTTGCCTTCGACCGTATCAAGCTGCGCCTGTTCCCGGTGCTGGAACGGCTGGTCATGGCGCGCTTCGCCACCTACTTTGCGCTCATGTACTCGGCCGGCATCCCGGTTCTGGACTGCATACGGCTGTCGGAAGGCATCGCCGGCAACCGGGTGGCGGCGCTGGCCATGCGCCGCGCGCGCGAGTTGATTTCGGAAGGCCAGCCGATCGCGGCCGCCTTCATGCAGGCCGGCCTGTTCCCGCCGCTGGTGGTGCGCATGCTGCGCGTGGGCGAATCGACCGGCGCGCTGGATGCGACCTTGCGCAACGTGGCCTATTTCTACAACCGCGAAGTGCGCGAACGCATCGAGCGCATGCAGGCCATGGTCGAACCGGCGATGACCGTCATCCTCGGCCTGCTGCTCGGCTGGATCATGCTGTCGGTGCTGGGCCCGATCTACGACACCATCAGCGCAATCAGGATCTAGCCATGGCGCGCAAACTCCTCCTCCACCTGACCGGCGAAAGCCTGTGCTGCTGGACGCGCGAGCGTGGCCAGCTCAGCGCCGGCCCCTGCTTCGCGCCCGATGCGGCGGGACTGCGCGGCTTTGCCGCCTGGCTGGAAGGCTGCCAGGACACGCCGGCGCTGCTGCTGGCGGACCTGGTGGAGGAGGATTTCCAGCGCCATCTGCTGCCGCACGTGCCGGGCCGCGCGGGCATGGCGATGCGCGAACGGCGCCTGGCGCAGGCCTGGCGCGAAACGCCGTTCCGCAGCGCCATCGTGCAGGAACGCCAGGAGGAAGGCCGGCGTGACGATGTGGTGCTGTTCGCGGCCCTGACCAACCCAGGCATCCTGCAGCCATGGCTGGACGTGCTGGAGCAGCAGCGCGTGCCGCTGGCGGCGCTGTACTCGCCCGCCCTGCTGAGCGACGCCCTGCTGACCGACGAGGACAGGAAGCTGCCGCACCTGCTGCTGGTGACCGAGCACGCGGGCGGCATCCGCCAGACCTACTTCGAAGGCGGCTGCCCGCGCTTCACCCGGCTGGCGCGGGCCGGCGCCAACGCCGAGCAGGAAGCCGAGCGCACGCGCCAGTTCCTGGCCGGCGCGCACATGCTGCGGCGCGACGCGGTCCTGCAGGTGCAGGCTTTGCTGCCGCTGGCGCGCATCGCCGCGCCGCCGGCCACCCACCTGTCGCCCTTCCTCGACTGGCGCGTGGTGCCACTGCAGGAGGCGGCGGCGCGCCAGCGCCTGGCCGTCGCCGACAATGCCGATGAACTGTTCCTCGGCCTGATGGCGCGCACCGCGCCCGACAGCCACTATCCGCTGGCCGGGCGCCAGCGCTATTACAGCCTGTGGCGCACGCGCCGCGCGCTGTACGCGTCGAGCGCCGTGCTGGCCGCCTGCTGCGTGCTGTGGACGGCGGCCAATATCGTCGGCTATGCGCTGGCGCGCAGCCACTCGGCCGAGCTGCGCCAGGAAACGCAAAGCTTCACCAGCGCCTACCAGGCCAGCATGTCGAGCATGCCGCCGGCGGTCGACAAGACCGCCAATATGAAGGCGGCCGTGCACATCGCGCAGATGGTGGCGCGCCAGGGGCCTTGGCCGCAGGCCATGATGGCCAACCTGAGCGAGGCGCTGGAGCGCTCGCCGCAGATCCGCCTGACGCAGCTCGACTGGCGTGCCAATGCTCCGGGCGTCGTGCCGGTTACCGCCAGCAGCGCCATGCCGGGCGTGGCGACCACGCCGGCGCTGGTGGCGCCGGCGTCGTCCATGCTGATCGGGATACCGAAGGCGCCGACGCAGCAGGTGCGCCTGCAGGCCGAAGTCCTGGTGGAGCAGGACGATTATCGCAGCGTGCTGCTGAGCATGAACCGCTTTGCCCAGGAGCTGGCGCGCACGCCAGGGATGCAGGTGGAGATCGACCAGCTGCCCTTCGATGTGCGGCCGAATGTGCGGCTGGCGGGCAAGGCGGGCGCCCCTGCCGGCATGGGCGAACGGGCCCGCTTCACACTGAATATCAGGTGGTCGCCATGATCCTGCTGCGCGAATTTTCCCTGCTGCGCAATGCGGTGCTGGTGTTCCTGGCGACGCTGGCGCTGTCGCTGGCGGCGGTGTCGGTCAGCCTCTGGCAGCTGCGCCAGGCGCGCCTGGCCGAGGCGGCGCAGCTGCTGGAGCGCGACGGTGCGCGTTCGCGCCTGGCGCACGCCGAGACCGAGAAGGAGGAAATCCGCCTCTACCAGCCGCAGTTCGTCGAGCTGCGGCGCAAGGGGCTGGTGGGGCCGGAGCGGCGCCTCGACTGGGTGGAGGCGATCCGGCAAATCCAGGAGCAGCGCCGCCTGCTGCCGCTGTCCTACGAGATCGAGGTGCAGCAGCCGTACCGGCTGGAGACGGCCCTGCCGACCGGCGACTACGCCCTGCTGGGCAGCCGCATGGTGCTGCATATGGACCTGCTGCATGAACTCGATCTGCTGAACTTCCTGGCCGACCTGCGCGTGGCGGGCATGTTCGCGGTGCAGGACTGCAGCATCCGGCGCAGTGCTGGCGCGCCGGCGCCGCTGGCGGCAGCCGCGGTGGCACCGAACCTGAACGCGGAATGCACCCTGAACTGGCTCACGCTGACGCCTGCCAGCAACGTGCCGGGACGAGGGGCGGCGCTATGAAACGCGCCCTGCCAGCATTGCTCCTGCTGCTGGCGGTGCAGGCTGGCGCGCAAAGCTTTATCAGCATGGGGCGCCTGTTCACCACGCCCAGCGAGCGCGCCCAGCTCGATGCGCAGCGCAACCAGGCGCCGGCGCCGGGCGCGGGCGTCCCTCCCGCCGGCGTGGCCAGCCCGGCCAACGCTGGGCGCAATGGCAGCGTTGGCAGCCTGGGCGGCCCCGCCGGCGACGGCGGCGAGGGCGGCATGCCTGGCGGCGCGGGCGGTGCAGGCGGCGCAGGCGGCGCGGCGGACCCGGGCGGTGCGGCGCATGAAGCGGCGCCGTCGATGCGGCTGGACGGCATCGTCCGCCGCAGCAATGGTCGCGACATGATCATTGTGAACGGCGAGGTGAAGCCGGCGCCGGCGCGCAGCATCCAGCGCGGCGCGGTGCGGCTCGATGCGGAGGGCCGCCCGGTCGTCCTCAAGCCCGGCCAGCGCTACGATCCCGCCACAGGAGAGATCCATGAAGCCGCGCGCTAGACAACAAGGCTCCGCCCTGCTCGCCATCATGCTCATTGCAACGGTGGCGTTCGCGGCCGTCCTGCTGGCCGCCTTCGACAACAGCGGCCTGCAGCGCGCGCGCGACGAACGCACGCTAGCCATGCTGGCGCAGGCCAGCGAAGCCCTGGTCGGATTCGCCGCCACCCACGGCCGCCTGCCGCGCCCCGCCAGCGGTGAACCAGCCGGGGACGGGCTGGAACGGGCCGGCGCGTGTGCCAGCGAAGCGGACTGCACCGGCCTGCTGCCCTGGCGCGAACTGGGCCTGCCGGCGCAGGACCACTGGGGCCGCGGCCTGCGCTACAGCGTCACCCCGGCCTTCACGGCGGCGCCGCTGTCCCGCACCGCGCTGGTGGCGACCAAGCGCGTGCTGTCGCGCGATGCGAACGGCCGCCTGTTCTTCACCGCCGGCCAGGAAAGCTGTTCGCTGGCCGCGCAGTGCGCGCCGGCCGTGATCCTCTCGCGCGGCGCCAGCGACATTCCCGACAGCCAGGACGAAGCGGGCAACCTGGCCGCCTCGGTCGACTTCATGCAGCGCCCGCGCAGCAGCGCAGCCGATGCCGCCGGCGGCGCCTTCGACGACCTGCTCGCCACCGTGTCCCTGCCCACGCTGTACCAGCGCATGGCCGCCGCCAGGACCTTGCCATGAGCACGCGCCAGCCCATCCGCCAGCACGCCTTCACCCTGGTCGAAATGGCGATCGTGCTGGTCATCGTCGGCCTGCTGCTGGGCGGCCTGCTGGCGCCCCTGTCGGCGCAGATGGAACAGCGCCGCAGCGCCGACACCACACGCGCCCTGGAGGAAGCGCGCGACGCCCTGGCCGGTTTCGCCGCCCGCAACGGCTACCTGCCCTGCCCCGCCGTTTCCGCCGCCAACGGCCTGGAAGACCGCAGCGGGCCGCGCTGCAGCAACGAGCGCCGCTTCGGCTTCCTGCCCTGGGCCACGCTCGGGCTGCCCAAGCTGGACGCCTGGCAGCACCTCTACCTGTACAGCGTGACGCCGGCCTTCAGCGACAGCGGCACGCCGTTCCGGCTGAATACCCCGCGCGACATCACCATCGCCAGCCGCGATGCCAGCGGCGCCCTGGTCCCGGCCAGCGCCCAGAACGACATACCGGCCGTCGTCCTGTCGCAAGGCCGCAATGGCTACGGCGCCTTCAGCGACGTCGGCGTGCAGGCCGCCGACATGGGCGTCGGCAACAGCGACGAAAAAGCCAACTTCAACACCGACGGCCGCCTGTTCATCGCACGCGGCCAGGCCGACAACCCCAACGCCCCCGGCGGCGCATACGACGACATCGTGCTCTGGCTCTCGCCGAACATCCTGTTCAACCGCATGCTGGCCGCCCAACGGCTGCCGTGAAAGGAAACCACCATGCGACACCGCGGCTTTACCCTCGTAGAAATCGCCATCGTGCTGGTCATCATCGGCCTGCTGCTTGGCGGCGTGCTCAAAGGCCAGGCCCTGATCGACAGCGCCAAGGTCAAGAGCATCATCCAGCAGGCCACGGCGCTGCAGGCAGCGGTCAATGCCTACCAGGACCGCTTCCGCGCGCTGCCCGGCGACGACATCATGGCCACCAGCCATGTTCCAGGCGCGGCCGGCAACGGCAATGGCGACGGCCAGGTGACCGAATACCAGCTGGCGCCGCAGCACCTGGCGCTGGCGGGGCTGATCACCGGCTCCTACAACGGCACCAGCGACTTCATGACCAGCGCCCAGGGCGGCGCGGTCTACATCTACAACGACGTGGTGGGCGGCCGGGGCGGCAACGGCATCCGCTTCGACAACCTGCCGGACACGTTCGCCGAGCAGATCGACGCCAAGCTGGATGACGGCAAACCCGATTCCGGCAACGTGCGGGCGACTGGGCCTTATACTAATAACGGCACCATCATCACCCGACTGGCTATTTTCTTCTGACCATGACAGCAAACACCGAACGCCGCCGCGTCTTCCTGATGCGGCACGGCAGCGTCACCTACTTTGACGCAGCCGGCAAACCGCACCTGCCGGAAACCGTCCCCCTGAATGAAGCCGGGCGCGCCCAGGCCGCAGCCGCCGGCCAGGCTTTCGCCGCCGACGGCATCCGCTTCGACCGCGTGATCGTCTCCGGCCTGCCGCGCACCGTGGAAACGGCCATGCGCGTGCTGGCGGAAACCGGCCAGCAGGTCCAGCTCGAAACCTGGTCCGAGCTGGAAGAGATCCGCGGCGGCAAGCTGGCCGGCATTCCGGACGACCAGCTGCGCGAGGCCTTCCTCGGCGCCTTCGCCGGCATGGTGCCGGAAGAGCGCCGCTTCCTGGGCGGCGAATCGATCGGCGAACTGATGGACCGCACCCACCCGGCCATCGCCGCCCTGCTGGCCGACACCAGCTGGGACACCGTGCTGCTAGTGCTGCACGGCGGCGTCAACCGCGCCATCCTGTCCTATGCCCTGACCGGCGGCCAGCGCGTCTTCCTGGGCAACCTGTCGCAGGCGGCCGGCTGCATCAATGCGCTCGATGTGGGCACCGAGCCACACGACTGGATCGTGCGCTTCTCGAACTACGCCCCGCCCGCCCCGTTGCAGGCAGCGACGCGCAGCACCACGATGGAACAGCTGTTCCAGGAATATTCAAAATCGCGCTTGCTTTCCCGTACATAAAAATAGTACGATCGTTCGGAAGGAGGCAATATGTTCGAAGAATTCATGGGCACCAAAGAGGTGTCGGAGCGCCACCGTTTCGACACCGCCGCGCTGGACGCATACCTGCGCCGGCACGTAGAAGGCTATCCCGCAGGGGAATTGAAAGTCGAGCAGTTCAAGGGCGGGCAGTCGAATCCCACCTTCAAGTTGTCGGTGGGCGGCGCGCATTACGTGCTGCGCACCAAGCCGGCGCCGGCGGCCAAACTGCTGCCTTCGGCCCATGCCATCGAGCGCGAATTCCGCGTGATGGACGCGCTGCACAAGGCGGGCTTCCCGGCCGCGCGCCAGTACTGCCTGTGCATGGACGAAAGCGTGATCGGGCGCGCCTTCTATGTGATGCAGTTCGTCGAAGGGCGCGTGCTGTGGGACCAGTCGCTGCCCGGCATGACGCCCGCCGAACGCGCCGCCATCTACGACGAACTCAATCGCGTCATCGCCCAGTTGCACAGCATCGACTACAACGCCATCGGGCTGGGCGACTACGGCAAGCCGGGCAACTACTTCCAGCGCCAGATCGAGCGCTGGAGCAAGCAGTACAAAGCCTCCGAGACCGAGACCATCGCCGAGATGGACAGCCTGATCGACTGGCTGCCGGCCCACATCCCGCCGGGTGAGGACACCGCCATCGTGCACGGCGACTACCGCCTGGACAATATGATCTTCCACCCCACCGAACCGCGCATCCTGGCGGTGCTGGACTGGGAACTGTCGACCCTGGGCCATCCGTTCGCCGACTTCAGCTACCACTGCATGAGCTGGCACATCGCGCCCGGCCAGTTCCGCGGCATCGCCGGGCTGGACCTGCCGGCACTCGGCATCCCGAGCCAGCGCGAGTACATTGCGCGCTACGCCGAACGCACCGGCAAGACGATCCGCCTGGAAGACTTCAACTTCTACCTCGCCTTCAATATGTTCCGCCTGGCCAGCATCATGCAGGGCATCATGAAGCGCTATGTGGACGGCACCGCATCGAGCGCGCAGGCGCTGGAATCGGGCAAGCTGGCGCGCCCGATGGCCGCCATGGGCTGGGCCTACGCCCAGGGCAAGCCAATCGAATAAAGGACCGGCATGGACTTCGACTACTCCCCGCGCACCAAGGAACTGCAGGCGCGCCTGCTGGCCTTCATGGAGCAGCACATCTACCCGAACGAGAAAGCCTTCCACGAGGAGGTCGACCGCAACGGGCGCGAACAGGGCAACCGCTGGATTCCCACCGAACTGGTCGAGCGCCTCAAGCCGCTGGCGCGCGAACAGGGCTTGTGGAACCTGTTCCTGCCGCGCTCCAGCCGCGCGCCGGAAGGCCTGTCCAACCTCGATTACGCGCCGCTGTGCGAAATCATGGGCCGCGTGCCGTGGGCTTCGGAAGTGTTCAACTGTTCGGCGCCCGATACCGGCAATATGGAGACGCTGGAGCGCTACGGCAGCGAAGAGCACAAGCAGCGCTGGCTGGAGCCGCTGCTGCGCGGCGAGATCCGCTCCGCCTTCGCCATGACGGAACCGGCGGTGGCATCGTCCGACGCCACCAATATCGAAACGCGCATCGAGCGCGATGGCGACCACTATGTGATCAACGGGCGCAAATGGTGGATTTCCGGCGCCGGCGACCCGCGCTGCCAGGTCTACATCACCATGGGCAAGACCGACTTCGACGCCCCGCGCCACGCGCAGCAGTCGATGATCCTGGTGCCGGCCGATACGCCGGGGCTGACGGTGCTGCGCCCCCTGCCCGTGTTCGGCTACGACGATGCGCCGCACGGCCATTGCGAAATGCTGTTCGAGAACGTGCGCGTGCCGGCCTCCAACATCCTGCTCGGCGAAGGGCGCGGCTTCGAGATCGCGCAGGGGCGCCTGGGCCCGGGGCGCATCCACCACTGCATGCGCGCCATCGGCGTGGCCGAGCGCGCGCTGGAGCTGATGATCCGCCGCCTCACCACCCGGGTAGCATTCGGCAAGCGCCTGGCCGACCAGGGCGTGTGGCGCGAACGTATCGCCGAATCGCGCATCCGCATCGATACCGCGCGCCTGCTGACGCTGAAAGCGGCCTATATGATGGACACGGTCGGCAACAAGGTGGCGCAGTCCGAGATCGCGATGATCAAGGTGCTGGCGCCGAACGTGGCGCAGGAAGTGCTCGATTGGGCGATCCAGGCGCACGGCGCGGCCGGCGTGTCGGAGGAGTTCCCGCTGGCTTACCAGTGGGCCGGCAACCGCACGCTGCGCCTGGCCGACGGGCCGGACGAGGTGCACCGCAACGCCATCGCCAAGCTGGAGATCGCGCGCTTCTCGTCGTAGACAAGCTGGGATATCATCATCCTGCAGACTCTTTCGCTGAAAGGAAGTGCCGTGCAGGATGATCCCAGCAAGCCTTTGCCGCCATTGCGCTCGCAGCTCACCCTGCTCGCCATCGCTTGCGCGGGGCCATTGCTGCTTGCCTTGGCGCTGGTGCTGGTATATTTCCAGCAACACGATCAGGGCCGCACCGAACTCGAAGCCCAGCGCGTCGCACGCGGCGCCGCCGCCATCGTCGACCGCCAGCTGCTGGCCGCCGAAGGCGTCGCCCTGGCGCTGGCCGCCAATCCCGCCCTGGCCAGCGCGCGCAACCACGCCATCCCTGCCGGGCACCTGCTCGTCCTCACCGACAACGGCGCACCCACCGTGCTGGCCGGCGGCTCCCCGCCGCTGCACCGCGCCGCCAACGCCGCCCGCATCAAATTAAGCGCCACGGCGCGCTCCGCCCTCAGCCTGTTGCCGGCCAATGGCCAGGAACCGGCGCGCCTGGCCATTGACGTGCCGCTGGCGCGCGGCGGCAAAGCAGGCCCGGTCCTGAGCGTGCTGCTGCCGCCTGCCATGCTGGACAAAGTAATTGAAGAAATGGGCCTGCCTGCCGGCAGCGCGATCGCCGTGCTGACGCCGGACGGCCGCGTGGTCGCGCGCAGCGGCGACGATGGCCGCGCCAGTGGCTTGCCGGCCAGCGAAGCGCTGCGCGGCCTGGCGACCCAGGTCGGCTACCTGCGCGGCGCCGACAGTCCCTGGAGCGTGACGGTGGCCGCCCCCGCGCCCGACGCGCTGCAGATCCTGGGCGGGCCCTTCCTGGCGCTGGCCGCGCTGCTGGCGGCCCTGGTGCTGGGCGGCTTTGGCGCGGCGGCGCTGGCGGCGCGCCGCATCGCCGCCTCGGTCGATGCCCTGCAGCAGCCGGCGCAGGCACTGGCCGACGGTACGCCGGTGGCGCTGCCGCGCGTGGCCTTCCGCGAAGCGCAGCAGCTGGGCGAGACCCTGCTCCAGCTGGAACGCAATATGACGCGCCACCGGCAAGACCTGGAACAGCTGGTGGAGGAACGCACGGCGCAGCTGGAAAACTCCAACGCACTGCTGGAAACCATCTACGCCACGGCGCCGGTGGGCCTGAGCTTCGTCGATACGCGCCTGCGCATCCTGATGATCAACGACTACCTGGCCGCCTTCAACGGCATGCCGGTCAACGAGCATATCGGGCGCCGCTTCGATGAAGTGATCAGCGACCGCAACCTGGTGGCGCAGGTCAACCAGGCCTACCGCCGCGTGCTGGCCACCGGCGAGGCGGTGCCGGCGGGGGAACTGACCGGCACCCCGCCTTCGCGCCCGGGCCGCACCAGCCACTTCGTCGCCGGCTACTACCCGGTGTTCGGCGCCGACGGCGCCATGGTCGGCATCACCGCCATGCTGATGGATATCACGCCGCAAAAAGATGCCGAGGCAGCCCTGCGCCGCTCCAAGGCCCTGATGAAGTCCGTGCTGGAAAACATGCCGGCCATGGTTTTCGTCAAGGATGCGCAGCAGCTGCGCTTCGAGCTGCTGAACCGGCAGGGCGAGCTGATGCTGGGCCGCCCGCGCGAAGACTTGCTGGGCAAGAGCGACCGCGATTTCTTCCCGCCCGAGCAGGCCGACGCCTTCCAGGAAGCCGACCGCCAGGTGCTGGCCTCGGGCCAGGTGCTGGAAATCGGCGAGGAAGCCGTGCGCAGCGCCGGCGGCGAAGTGCGCTACCTGACCACGCGCAAAGTCGCCCTGCGCGACGAACAGGGCGTGGCCACCCACCTGCTCGGCATCTCGCTCGACATCACCGACCGCAAGCGGGCCGACGAAGCCTTGCAGCGCACTTCCCTCAGCCTGGCGCGCAGCACCAGCTTCCTGCATACGGTGACCGAGAACCTGCCCGGCATCGTGGCGTACTGGGACGCCGAGCTGCGCTGCCACTACGCCAACAATTTCTTCCTGGCCTGGTTCGGCAAATCACTGGAACAGGTGATGGCCGAGCCGATCGAGCGCGTCCTGCCTGCCGGGCTGCTGGGGCAGATCCGCCCGCACATCGACGCCGTGCTGGATGGCAGCCCGCAGCACTTCCTGCGCGAGCTGGAACTGGCGTCGGGCGAACTGCGCTATGCCTGGTTCAACCTGATCCCGGACCGCGACGAGCGTGGCGCGGTGCGCGGCTTTTACGCGCTGGGCTCGGACGTGACGGACCTGAAACGCAGCGAACTGAAACTGCAGGAGCTGAACGAGCAGCTGGTACGCGCGCGCGACCGGGCCGAGGCGGCCAGCCGCGCCAAGAGCGAGTTCGTGGCCAATATGAGCCACGAGATCCGCACCCCGATGAACGCCATCACCGGCCTGGCGCGCCTGCTGGAGGAAGCGCCGCTGGAACGGCGCGAGCGCAGCTATGTGAGCAAGATCCAGCTGGCCACGCAAAGCCTGCTCGGGGTGGTGAACGACGTGCTCGACTTCTCCAAGATCGAAGCCGGCCAGCTGCAGCTGGAGCAGGCGCGCTTCAACCTGGAGGAGATGCTGGCCGGGACCGCCGTGCTGGTGGCCAACGGCGCCTGGGACAAGGGCGTGGAGCCGGTGTTCGACATCGCCCCCACCCTGCCGGCGGAAGTGGTGGGCGACGCCATGCGCCTGCAGCAGGTGCTGCTCAACCTGCTCAGCAACGCCATCAAGTTCACCGAGCATGGCGAAGTGGTGCTGGGCGTGCGCCAGGCCGAAGGCGGCGCCAGCGCGCTGACGCTGGAATTCACCGTGCGCGACACCGGCATCGGCATTACGCCGGAACAGCAAGTGCATATGTTCGACGCCTTCTCGCAAGGCGACAGCAGCACCAGCCGGCGCTATGGCGGCACCGGCCTGGGGCTGGCCATCGCGCGCCGCCTGTCGGACCTGATGGGCGGCGTGATCAGCGTCGAGAGTGCGCTGGGCAAGGGGTCCACCTTCCGCTTCACCTGCCCGCTGCAGCACAGTCCCGACGCTGCGGCGCCGGAACTGGCGCCGGTGCTGCGCGGCCGCTCCGTGCTGGTGGTGGATGACAATGCCAGCGTGCGGCAAGCGCTGCTGCGGGCCGGCCAGGCCATGGATTGGACAGTCAACTGCGCCGCCAGCGCCGCCGAAGGCCTGGCCGCCCTGCGCGAGCGCGCGGCCGGCGGCAAGCCGTTCGACCTGCTGCTGGTGGACAGCGCCATGCCCGGCGGCGACGGCATTTCCATGCTGGTGCAGGCGCGCAGCGAGGACGGCGCAAGCTTCCCGAACGTGGTGGTGATGGCCTCCGAACGCGCCAGCGACGACCTGCTGCCGCTGGCCGACAGCCTGCAAATCGACGCCGTGCTGCCCAAGCCCTTCACCCCTGCCAGCCTGCGCGCGGCGGCGCTGGCCGCCCTGACCGGCGCCAACCAGCCGGCCCACCCGCCCAGCCATGCGCCCCTGTCCGGCCGTCTGGCCGGCATGCGCGTGCTGCTGGTGGAAGACAATGAGATCAACCAGGAGATGGCGCGCTACATCCTGCTACACTGCGGCGCGCTGGTGGAAGTGGCGTCCAACGGCGAGATCGCGCTCGATATGCTGCGCGACGACCCGCAGCGCTTCGACGCCGTGCTGATGGACCTGCAGATGCCGGTGATGGACGGCTTCCGCGCCACCGAAGCCATCCGCGCCATTGGCCTGCGCAGCCTGCCGATCATCGCCATGACCGCCAATGCCATGCCGGAAGACCGCGTGCGCGCCATGGAAGCCGGCGTCGACGCCCACGTGGCCAAGCCGATCGATGTCGACGAGCTGATTGCCACCCTGACCCGGCTCGCCCCGCTGCATCCCGAACTGGCCGCCACGCCGCTGGCGGCGGTGCAAAGCGACGGCCGCCCCGCCTGCGTGCCCGGCATCGACCTGGATGCCGCGCTGCGCCGCGTGGCGGGCAATTACGCCGCCTTCGCCAGCCTGCTGAAACGCTTCGAGAATTCGCAAGGCAACGCGGTGGAGGAAGTGCGCAGCTGCCTGGCGCAGGACAAGCGCTACGCCGCCGCCCAGGTGCTGCACCGCCTGAAAGGCGTGGCCGCCAACCTGGGCGCCACCGATGTGGCGCGCCTGAGCGCCCAGGCCGAAAGCGCGGTGGCCGAAGGCCAGGACAGCTCGGCCGCCGCCCTGCTGCTCGCGCTGGAGCAGGCACTGGCGGTGGTGATCACGGCAGCGCGCGAACTGCCGCTGCCGGTGGCCGCCGCCACCGACGACATGCCGCCCGGGGCCCTGCCGCGCGCGCTGGGCGACTTGCTTACCCTGTTAAAAAATAGCAATATGAAGGCCTTGACGGCCTTCAAGGTCCTCAGCCCCAGCCTGGAGCAGCGCTGCCCGGACCTGCTGCCCAGCCTGGCGAACGCCATCGAGACGCTGGACTTTGCCAATGCCGAGAAAATGGTGCAGGAAATGCTGAAACGGAAGGAAATCGCATGAGCTGGACCGACCAGGCCCACAATGGACGCCTGCTGATCGTCGACGACGCCATGGAGAATATCCAGATCCTCAACCATGTGCTGGGCGAGGAGCATGAAGTCCTGTTCGCCATGAACGGCGAAAAAGCCCTGGAACTGGCACGCCAGCACCGCCCCGACCTGATCCTGCTGGATGCCGTCATGCCCGGCATGGACGGGTATGAGGTATGCGCCGCGCTGCACGCCGCCACCGAGCTGCGCGACATCCCCATCATTTTCGTCACCGCCCTCACCACCCCGGAAGACGAGACCCGGGCGCTGGAAGCGGGCGCGGTGGATTTCATCACCAAGCCGTTCAATGTGGCCGTGGTGCGCGCCCGCGTGCGCACCCACCTCACCCTGAAACGGCAGTCCGATGCGCTGCGCGAGCTGACCCTGACCGACGCCCTGACCGGGGTCGCCAACCGGCGCTGCTTCAACGATGCGATGGAAAACGAATGGCGGCGCTGCGCGCGCGGCCACAGCCAGCTATCGGTGATCATGATCGATATCGACCACTTCAAGCTGTACAACGACGCCTACGGCCACCAGGCCGGCGACGCTTGCCTGAAGCAAGTGGCGCACGCCATGCTGCAATGCGCCGGGCGCCCGCCCGACCTGGTGGCGCGCTATGGCGGCGAAGAATTTGTGGTGCTGCTGCCACAGGTCGGCGCGGAGGGCGCGGAGACCGTCGCCCAGCGCATCCTGGAAAGCGTGGCCGAGCTGGCTATCCCGCACCGCATG
This sequence comes from Pseudoduganella sp., assembly GCF_041914865.1. Classification (NCBI taxonomy): domain Bacteria; kingdom Pseudomonadati; phylum Pseudomonadota; class Betaproteobacteria; order Burkholderiales; family Oxalobacteraceae; genus Pseudoduganella; species Pseudoduganella sp. Next base: position 51,024 of record NZ_JAYSCO010000038.1, read on the forward strand.
TCGCCGGTCAGCGATTACGTCAGCGTCAGCCTCGGCGTGGCCATCATCATGCCGGGCGAAACCAGCGACGCCGGCGATGCCGCGCTGCTGGTGTGCAGCGCCGACCAGGCCCTGTACCGGGCCAAGGAGAGCGGCCGCAACCGCTACAGCATCGCCCGCCTCGCCCCGTGAGGCGGCATCAGGTATAGCGGCGCATCAAGAATTCGGCCACGCAGGCCGGCTTGCTGCCGCCTTCACACTCGACCGTCACTTCCCACAGCAGCTGGTGGCCACCCGCCACCGGCTCAATGCTGCGCAGCACCACCCGCCCGCGCACACGGCTGCCGACCGGCACCGGCGCCGGGAAGCGCACCTTGTCCAGGCCATAGTTCAAGCCCATGCGCATGTCTTCCATATAGACGGCGTCCTGCAGCAAGCCTGGCAGCAGCGACAGCGTCAGGAAGCCGTGCGCCACCGTGCCGCCAAACGGCGACTCGGCGGCGGCCCGCACCGGGTCGGTATGGATCCACTGCTGGTCGTTGGTGGCAGCGCCAAAGCTGTTGACGCGTTCCTGGGTGATATCGACCCAGTTGGAGACACCGATCTCCTGCCCGACCAGGGCCTCCAGCTCGGCGATGTTACGCACCAGGCGCGGTTTCGATTGCATGCTGTTTCCTCGAGACAAAACGTGCCAAAGAGTCTACAGCGCTTTACGCCCCCACGCCAGCCATACCCCAATGTTGCCGCTGAAGCCTTCGTCCGCAGCAAAAAAGAAACGCCGCGGATGGCCGATCCGCGGCGTGAACAAGGGGTATTACTGTGTTGTGCTCAGCAGCGCTGCTGCCGGGCCGGCGCAGGCCGACACTTTCATCTTATCAATTTTTTGCTGTTCAGCACCTAAAAACCGCAGTTCGTCGCATTAGGCGCACAGACGGCCGGGCAGGCAACTAGGATGGCAACATTCCAACCTGCATGCATAACAAGGACACCATCATGCGCACCAAACTCCTCCTCGCCGCCCTGATTTCCGCCAGCCTGGCCGGATGCGTGGTCGTGGTCGGCGACAGCACCGACTACGTCAAGGGCAATGGCAGCAACGCCACGGAAAGCCGCTCCATCGCCAGCGCCAGCGCCCTGCGCGTTGAAAACCGTTACGGCGTGGGGATGGAAGTGGAAGTCAAAGTGGGCGGCGCGCCCGAACTGGTGATCGAAGCCGATTCCAACCTGCTGCCGCTGGTGCGCACCGAAGTCAACGGCGACACCTTGCGCGTCTACACCGAAGAACGCCTGCAAAGCGGGCGGCGCATCCGCGTGCGCTACACCGCACCGCGCCTGTCGAACCTGGAAACGTCCGGCTCGGTAAACACCGACGTGCAAGGGCTGGCCGGCGGCCCGCTGCAAGTGCTGCACAACGGCTCCGGCCGGCTTGAAATGCGCGGCCAGGTGGACCGCCTCGACATCCGCCACGCCGGTTCCGGCCAGCTGTATGCCGACGGGCTGGAAAGCCGCAGCGCCAAGGTCACCATGTCCGGCTCGGGCCGCGTCAACATTGGCTCGGTGCGCGGCGACGCGCTCAGCGTCAGCGCCACCGGCTCGGGCAGCTTCTACGCGCGCGGCATCGTACGCACGCTCGACGTCCAGCTGACCGGCTCCGGCAGCGCCCAGCTGAACGACTTGCGCAGCGACGAAGCCAACATCACCAGCAATGGCTCCGGCGGCGTGTACGCCTGGGTGCAGCACAAGGTCGACGCCCGCGCCAACGGCTCCGGCCGTATCGACGTCACCGGCAACCCCGCCCAACGCAACATCTTCGGCCGCAACACCTCAATCCAATAAGCCCAACCAAAATGTCCACTTCGGGGTCAGGAAGAAAGGTGGACATTTCCTCCAGAAAT